>DASZRI010000076.1:0-4978 GCA_035549215.1 Gemmatimonadaceae bacterium
GCGGACGTCGCTGGAAGCCACTGCCGGTGCTCGTCCCCATCGTCCTCGCCATTCTCCCGCGCCTCGCACCGCGCCAGCAGTTCCTCGAACCCCTGGCGCCACTCCGCACGCGTCAGCCGCGGCCGCTCGTATCCCACGAAGTTCACCACCGATGCGTCGAGCGCCGTGCGCAGCAGCGGCTGCTCCGCCAGTTCCACCAGCGCGTGCCGCGTCCAGCCCTCGGCCGCCGTGGCGAGCAGGGTCCGCAGCGCCCGCGCCGGCCCGGTGTGCGCCAGCGACGTCCGCCGGCGTGCCGTCACCGGCACGCCCACCCGCTCGAGCGCCGCCGTCATCTCGTTCACGAGCGGACGGGCCTGGCGCGACACGACCGCGATCCGGTCCGGCGCCGTCCCGGCGTCGAGCAGCGCCCGCACGCGCACCGCAATCTCCTCCACTTCGCGCGCAGCATCCGGCGCCTCGATCAGCCGCACACCCTGCAGCGATGGCACGTCCGCGTCCGTGAACAGCGCCCGCGCAAAGCTCCCCGCGCCGTCGCGCCCGCCGCCCGGCGCGTCCAGGGTCTCGCACGACGCACCCAGCGCCGGATCCACCGCCAGCGGCGTCGCCGTCAGGATCTCCAGCCGATCGATGGCCTCGCACGACGCCAGCGCCGTCAGCAGCGCGCGCCACCCACCGCGCAGGTCCGCCAGCCCGACGATGCGCACGTCCCGTCGCCCACCCAGCCGCTCCACGAAGCCGTTCGGGTCCTCGCTGATGAACTGCGCCAGGCGCACCCACGCATCGCGTCCATCGCTCCGCGTCGCGCGCGCCAGCACGCGATGCCATTCCGCGTAGAGCGTCCCCAGCGCCTCGGCGCGCTGCCGGGCGAACCGGTCACCGCCGGTGGCGCCGACCGCCGTTGCGAACGCCTGCGGCGTGATCCCCTCCGACATCAGCTCACCGATGAAGCGGTCCACGGCGGGAACCCACGCGTCGCTGCCCGACACGCCGCCGAATACACCCGTGCCGTCCTGCTCGAGCAGCCCGGACACGATCGCGATGCGCTCCGGCTCCGACAGCGGCGGCGGCGCGTCGTCGCGCCCCCACCGAGCCGGCAATTCGTTGAACAGGCAGACGGGCGCGCCAAACCAGCCCGGCACGCCACGCTCGGCCGCCAGGCAATGCAGGTCGTCGCGCAGGCCACCCTGGCGCAGCACGACCCACGCGCTCAGCGTCGGCCACGGATTCGCGTCGCTCGCCGGCGGCAGCGGGAACAGGCCATCCACCGCGCGCTCGAGCAGGCGCGCGGGATCGAGGGTCGAGATGAGGCGTGGTGATGGCATGGGCAAGGGAGAGGACGTGCGCAGGCCAGCGCCCGCGGGGCAAGAGTGACGGCCCACGAGGAACTTCGCTAGGGGGTCTGACACTCGCGCTCCCGGTCCGCACGATATCTTCCCGCCTTCACCGCCACGCGAGGACCTGCAATGCCGCACACGATCGTGTCGATCGAGACGCCGGACGGGCACTGCCCGACGCACGTGTTCCACCCGCAGGGGCCGGGCCCCTGGCCGGGCGTCATCGTGTTCATGGATGCCATCGGCGTGCGGCCGGCCATGGACGAGATCGCGGAGCGCATCGCGGAGGCGGGCTACTACGTGCTGCTGCCGGATCTCTTCTATCGCATCGAGTTCGACCCGTCGCAGGCGATCAGGATGTTCAGCGATCCCGCGATCCGGCAGGACATGCTGACGCGCGTGATCCCGTCGGCCAGGCCAGCGAGCATCATGCGGGACGTGGACGCCATGCTCACATACCTCGCGGCGCAGCCCGACGTGCGCACCGACCGCATTGGCCTCGTCGGCTATTGCATGGGCGGCCGCCTGGCGCTGTACGCCGCCGGGAACTTCGGCGATCGCGTCGCTGCCGTGGCGTCGTACCACGCCAGCGGCGTGGCCACCGATGCGCCGGACAGCCCGCACCTGCTGGCCCCGAACATGAAGGCGCGCGTGTACGTGGCCGGCGCGATCGAGGACGCCGGCTTCGACGACGCACAGAAGGCGCGCCTCGACGAGGCACTGGCCGCGGCCGGCGTGCGCCACACCGTCGAGACGTACCACGCGCGTCACGGCTGGGTCCCGCGCGACACGCCGGTGCACGACCCGGCGGAAGCCGAACATCACTGGCAGACACTGCTCGCGCTGTTCAAGGAGGAATTGCAGGCGGCGTGATGCACCGGCCACGACGGATTCAGCTTGCGGGATCCCCCGTGGCGCGCTAGCTTCAAGGGAAGCGACACACGCGCCGTGCGCGTGGACACGTTCCGAATGGATCCTGGGGCCTGCCGACTTGCGAGCAGGCCCTTTTGCGTTCCGTCGCGATCCTTCCTGCAGGCCAAGGGAGCTGGACAATGCGCACGATCCACGTGGTCGCGTGGTGCCGCACGACGCGGTTGGTTCGATGAGCCAGCCCGCCGCCTCCCTCGAGGGAACGGACTGGCGCCGGGCCGTCGAGCCGTTCGTCGGCCCGGACGCGTGGCGCGCGTCGTTCCAGCTCGCCACGACGCTGCTGCCGCTGGCCCTGCTCATGTGGGGCATCCACGCCGTGCTGCCGCACTCGGTGGCGCTCGCGCTGCTGCTCACCCTGCCCACCGCCGGCCTGCTGGTGCGCACGTTCATCGTGATGCACGACTGCGCGCATGGATCGTTCTTCGCGTCCCGACGGGTGAACGACACCGTGGGCTTCGTGACGGGCGTGCTCACGCTGACCCCGTTCACGCAATGGCGGCGCGATCATGCGCTGCATCACGCATCGTCGGGCGACCTCGATCGCCGCGGGCACGGCGACGTGCCCACGCTCACGGTCCGCGAGTACCTCGCCCGGTCGCCGCGCGGACGGCTGCTCTATCGCATCCTCCGCCATCCGGCGGCGCTCCTGCTCGGCGGCCCGCTCCACCTGGCAATCGGGCAGCGCCTGCGCGGCAGGAGCAAGGCCACCGGCTCGCGGCAGATCGCCAGCGTCTGGGCCACGAACGCGGGCATCGCGCTCCTGCTCGGCGTCGCGCTGTGGACCGTCGGCTGGCGCACCGTGCTCGTCGCGTACGCCCTGCCCTACTACCTGGCCGCGATGGCCGGCGTCTGGCTGTTCTACGTCCAGCACCAGTTCGAGGACGCCTACTGGGCGCCGCACGGCGACTGGGACTACGTGGACGCCGCGCTGCTCGGCAGCTCGCACCTGCGACTCCCCGCCGTGCTGCAATGGTTCACGGGAAGCATCGGCCTGCACCATGTGCACCACGTGGCGCCGCGCATCCCGAACTTCCGCCTGCAGTCGTGCCACGACGCCAATCCGCTGTTCGCCCGGTCGCCCGTCATCACGCCACGCTCCGGCATGGCGTCGCTCCGCCTCGCCCTGTGGGACGAGGACCAGCACCGGCTGGTCCGCTTTCGCGACGTCACCGACCGCCAGCCACCCAGGGAATCCATGCCTTCAACGCAGCACACCATGACCACCCGTATCGAGCGGGAGACCGCATGAAGGAAGACGCAATCGAAGTCGAAGGCGTCGTCGCCGAAGTGCTCCCGAGCGCCATGTTTCGCGTGGACCTCGAGAACGGGCACCGGCTGCTGGCCACGGCGGCCGGCAAGATGCGGAAGTTCCGCATTCGCATCCTCGCCGGCGACCGCGTGACGGTCGCCCTGTCTCCGTACGATCTCGCGCGGGGACGCATCACTTTCCGCCACAAGACCTGAAGGAGCAGCCATGCAACTCCCCGACAACGTCAACGCGCGCTGGATCGACACGCTGGCCGACGACCAGCTCATCAAGGCCGAAGCCGCCCTGCACGCCGTGTTCAATCGCCAGGAATCCACGGAAAAGGCGCGCGCCGGCGAGCGCTACATGCTCCTGCAAGGCCCCGCGGAGCTGGTCAATGCGTGGCAGCGATGGCTGATGGTCAACAACGAGACGCGCAGCCGCGGCCTGATCGTGCACCGCCGGGCGTAACGCCCCGCCGTACCATCGCCGGGATCGGCCTCCCCACGTGGGTGTTCCCTGCCACGCTCGTGGTGATGGGCCTGGGTCTCCCGGCGACGTTGCTCCTCAGCCCCCGGCGGGCACTGCGCGGCGGAATCGGCGCTGTCGCGGCGCTCATCGTCGTCGTGGCGACGTACATGCTCCTGCGCGCGCTCGGGATCGGTCCCGTGGGATCGCTGTTCGCCAAGGGTGTGCTCAAGCAGAAAGACTGGATCGTCGTCTCGGACTTCCGCGCCGTGCATGCCGATTCGACCTTCGGCGCCATGCTCGCCGAAGCCGTGCCCACGGGGCTCTCGCAGTCCGACGCGATCTCCGTCGTGGACGGGGACGTCGCCGGCGTCCCCGGCGGGTACGTCGCCTCCCTGCGCCTCGTGGCAACCGAGGATGGCAAGGAGCTCGCGTCCTTCCACGAGGCCGCCGACACCCCACGCGCACTGATCCAGGCAGCCGACCAGCTGGTCCGCGACCTCCGGGCCAAGCTTGGCGAATCGCTGCGTACCGTGAACGCGATGCCGGAGCTGTATGACTGGACGACAAGCTCCACCGATGCGCTCCGGGCCTTTGCGCTCGCGATTCGCGCCGGGCGGGCCGGCCACGTGGAGGATGCCGTGCGGCACTACCGCGAAGCCGTGCGCATCGGCTCCACGTTCGCCATGGCGTGGGCAAACCTTGGCACCGCGCTGAAGGTTCTCGGCCTGAACGCGGCGGCCGACTCGGCGCAACGCCACGCATACGCCCTCAAGGATCACCTGACCCGCGGCGAGCAGCTGTACCTGGCAGCCGACTATTTCGGCTTTCCATGCCAGCGAGACCCGGTCAAGGCCGCAGACGCATTCCAGCAACTGGTGGACCTTGGCGATTCATTGAAACGCGGGCGTTCGTAGCCCATTCGACGAAAAGCGCCCTGCCGGGCACGAGGCCGGCAAGGCGCTGTCGAATCATGCCCTGAAGCAAGGAGCGGGCGACC
>DASZRI010000077.1:0-6768 GCA_035549215.1 Gemmatimonadaceae bacterium
CGGCGGTTGTCGCATCATCAGTGCCGGCGCACGCTGCGGACACGGCAGCCGCGCCGCTCGCCGCGCAGCCGGAGCCGCAGGCCCAGCAGCCCGCACCCGCTGCGACGCCTGCGGCGACGCGTCCCGCCGCGGCACGGCTGGCCAGCGCCACGCCGTCGACGGTGGAAGCGACGTACGACGCCGAGATCCTGCGGCTGCGCGCGATCGTGAATGCGCGCCGCACGCAGCTCGACACCGCGACCATCGCCGTCATCGAGAAGAACCTGAAGGTGATCGACGACGCGATCGCGCAATGCAAGGCCGCGCTGGCCCGTGACCCGGCCAGCCGCTACCTGATGGAATCCCTGAACCAATCGCTGGACATCAAGGTCCAGCTCCTGCGGACGGCGGCGTCGCTGCCCGCGCGCACCTGAGGCCCGACCATGACGCGCACGCTCCTCCTTGGCACCCTGCTCCTGGCCACCACCGCGCTGCCGGCCGCCGCGCAGGGCCGCTATCGCGACGACGGCCGGCGTTTCGGCGACGGCGACGATGCCCCGTCGCGCCTGGACACTACGGTGACGCTGGCGCGCGGTGGCACGGTGTCCCTGGGCCTCCGCAGCGGCGACATCGTCGTGACGACGTGGGACCGCAACGAAGTCCGCGTGAAGGCGACGGTGGAGAATGGCCGCGTCCGCTTTGACGCGACGCCCAGCCGCGTGAACGTGGACAACAGCGACGCCAGCGGCGACACGCGCTACGAGGTCACGGTGCCGGTCGGGGCGCGCGTGTCGGCGCGCACCGCGAACGGCGACGTGAAGGTCAGCGGCACCGGCGGCCCCGTGGACGCGCGCACGCAGAACGGCGACATCAGCGTCAGCGGCGCGAACGGGCACGTGGAACTCGGCGCCCTGCGGGGCGACATCACGGCGCGCGACCTGCAGGGCGACCTGGCCGTGAACACGATCAGCGGCGACGTGACCGTGGACGGCATGTCGGGCGACATCAATGTCGAGGCGGTGAGTGGCGACCTGGTGCTGCGGCGCGTGACCGCGCGCAACGTGCGTGCGCACAGCACGAGCGGCGACGTGAGCTACGCCGGCACCATCGCCGCTGACGGCCGCTACGACCTGGCGAGCCACTCCGGCGACCTGCGGCTCGAGATGCCCCGTGACGCCAGCGCGCAGCTCTCCGTGTCCACCTGGAACGGCACGATCGACAGCGACTTCCCGATCACGCTGGAGCCCGGCGAGCACGGCATCGGCCTCACGAACAGCAAGCACTTCACGTTCAGCGTGGGCGGCGGCGCCGCCCGCGTCACGCTCGAGTCGTTCAGCGGCGACATCACCATCCGCCGCCGCGATGCCCGGTAACCGCACCATGCCTCGCGCCACCCGAACCCCACGTCCCATGCGCACGCTCCTCGCTGCCTCGCTGCTCGCCCTCGCCTCCACCGCCGCCGCGCAGAAGCCGGACTTCACCTGGTCCAAGGCCCTGGCCGCCGGGAGCGTGGTGTCGGTGCACAACCTGAACGGCGATATCCGCTACGAGCCCGCCTCGGGCAACACGGTCGAGGTCACGGCGGTGAAGCACGGCCGCGCCGACGACATCTATGTCGCGGTGCAGGAGTACGCCGGCGGCGTGGCGGTGTGCGTGCTGTGGCACAACACCGACGAGTCCTGCGACCGGGACGGCGCCCACATGCACGCGCACCGCTCGTGGCGCGACAGCGACGGCAGCATGGACGTCACCGTCCGGCTGCCCGCCTCCATGCGCGCCGACGCGCACGCGGTGAGCGGGGACATCAGCATCACGGGCGCGCAGGGCGACGTGCACGCCAACTCGGTGAGCGGCGACGTGCGCCTGCGCGACCTGCGGGCGTCGTCGGTGGAGGCGCGCTCGGTGAGCGGCGACGTGGACGTGACGATCAGCGCGCTCACCGGCGCCGGCGGCCTGCGCTTCCGCAGCGTGAGCGGCGACGTCACCGTCGCCGTGCCGCAGGGGCTCGACGCCGACTTCTCGATGTCCACGGTGAGCGGCGAGCTGGACACCGACTTCCCGCTCACGCTGAGCGGGGGGATGGGACGCCGCAACATCCAGGCGCGCATCGGCAAGGGCGGGCGCAACCTGGAGGTCTCCACGGTCAGCGGGGACGTGAAGCTCCGCGCCCTCAAGTGACAACTCAAGGCCACCGCCATAGGATACGTGCCATGCGAAACTTCCTTGTTGCCGCCGCGCTCGGCATCGGCCTCGCCGCCCCGGCCGCGCAGGCCCAGCAGCGCGACACGACGTTGACCTGGTCCGAGCGGGTGCCCGACGGCCGCTGGATCAACGTGCGCAACCTCAACGGGCCCGTGCGCGTCGAGCGCGGGTCCAGCGACATGGTCGAGATCACCGCCGTGAAGCACGTGCGCCGCGGCGACGGCTCCATCGTCCGCTTCGAGACGGCGCACTACGGCCCCGGCGACCAGGACTTCTTCGTCTGCGCGGTGTGGGGCGAGGGATCGCGGTGCACGCCTGACGGCTACGAGGGCGACCGCCGCGACGGCGACCGCACGCGCCGCAATGAGGTGATGGTCGAGTTCACCGTGAAGGTGCCCGCCGGCGTGAAGGTGGCCGCGCACACCGTGAATTCTGGCGTCAGCGTGAGCGGCGCCGGCAGCGAGGTGAACGCCGGCACCGTGAACGGCCCCGTGGAGATCGAGACGTCGGGCGGCCCCGTGTCGGCCTCCAGCGTCAACGGACCCGTGCGCGTGAGCATGCTGGGATACCGCCCGACGCAGAACATGGACTTCTCCACCGTGAACGGCAGCGTCATCGTCGAGTTCGGCGGCGACATTGACGCCGAGGTGGACCTGAGCACGGTGAACGGCCGCTTCGTGACGGACTTCCCGGTCACGCTGAGCGGGCGCGTGGATCCGCGCCACCTGCATGCCACGCTGGGCAAGGGCGGCCCGCGGCTCACGCTCACGACCGTCAACGGCAACGTCGAGCTGCGCAAGCATTGAGCCATGCGGCGTAGCCTCGCACCCTGCCTCGCCCTCGCCCTCCTCGCCACCGGCTGCATGCGCCGCGCGCATGACGAGCCGGACGCGTTCACCTGGCAGGGGCCGGCCGCACCCGGCACGACGCTCCACCTGCGCGACATCGCGGGCAACATCTCCGTGCGCGCCAGCGCCGACTCGCTCGTGCACGTCACGGCGTCGAAGCACTGGCGGCACGGCGGGGCAAGCGCCGTCGGCTTTGCCGTCGCCCGGCACGGCGCGGAGCTGGATGTGTGTGCGCTGTTCGGCGGCGGCACGTGCGCGGCCACCGGCTACCGGCGGCACAACAGCGGCTTCCACCGCATCCTGGGCATCGCGTGGGGGTCCGACATGCGCGCCGACTTCGTCGTCACCGTGCCGCCCGGCGTCGCCGTGGACGCCTCGACGGTGAGCGGCGACGTGGCCGTGGACGGCGCGCAGGCCCCGCTCACGCTGCGCACCACCAACGGCAACGTGTTCGCCGCCACGCACGTCGGCCCGATCGGCGCCACCACGATCAACGGCAGCATCGCCGCGTTCGAGGACTCGCTCCCGCCGGGCGCGGGCTCCACCTCGGCGACCACGGTCAACGGCGACGTCATGGTCGCCGCGCCAGCCAACCTCGGCGCCACGCTTGACCTGTCCACGATCAACGGCTCGGTGACCACCGACTTCCCGGTCCCCGTGCAGGGCACGCACGGCACCAGGCGCGCGCAAGGCACGGTGGGAACGGGCGGCGCACCCGTGATCCTGCACGCGGTGAACGGCAGCGTCACGCTGCGAAAGCGCTAAGGCGCGGGCTGGCACCCGGGCCCCCGCCCCGGGTACAATTCAGGACAGTCCCCCTTCATCAGGAGTCTCGGGCGACCATGGGTTTCTCCGCCTACACGTCCATCACGCCGACCGCCGTGCTGTCGGGCACCGAGCGCGCGACGCTCGTCCGCCGCACGTACGGCCTCGTGCTGCTCAGCATCGCCGTCACCGTGCTCGGCGTTGCCTTTGGGTTCACGCAGCCCGCGCTGTTGAACGCCGTCATCGCGCACCCGTTCATCACGTTCCTGGCGATGTTCGCGCCGCTGATGATGGCGATGCGTGCGCAGCGCGTGTTCCCGCAGAACATCATCCTCACGCTGCTGTTTGCCTTCGTCGAGGGCGTGTGGCTCGCCCCGATCATGCTCGTCTACGACCGGGTGCAGCCCGGTGTCGTGGGCCAGGCGGGGCTGCTCACCTTCTCGACGTTCGCCGTGCTGAGCCTGTACGCCACGTTCAGCCGCCGCGACTTCAGCGCGTGGGGCGGGTTCTTCATCACCGGCCTGTGGGTGCTCATTGCCACGTCGCTGCTGAACATGTTCTTCCACAACGCGACGGCCGCGCTCTGGATCTCCGGCGCCACCGTGTTCGTGTTCAGCGGCCTGCTCGTGTTCGACACCTGGCGCATCATGCGCTCGGGCCAGTACACGCAGGACGACTACGTCGCCGCGGCGGTCCAGATCTACCTGGACCTGCTCAACCTCTTCCTGGCGATCCTCAGCCTGCTCGGCGGCCGCGACCGCCGCTGATCACGTCGCAATCGCGTGCTCGATCTCGCGCGCCAGGTCGAGGTCGAGCTGCGTGATGCCGCCCGCCGAGTGCGTGGACAGCGTGAACGTCACCCTGGTGTAGCGGATGTCGATGTCGGGATGGTGGTCCATCCGGTCGGCGATCTCCGCCACCTGGTCCACGAACCCGATCCCCTCGGCGAAGCGCGGGAAGGTGTACGACTTGGTGAGCGCGTCGCCGCGCCGCGCCCAGCCGGGCAGCGCGCCCAGCGCACGCTGGATCTCGAGGTCGGAGAGCTTGGCAGCCATCGGGGTCGTCCCTCCTTGCGGTCAGGCCACGCTCAGGGCGTGGCGGGAGCCAGCACGTCGCCGTCGGGGAAGCTCGCGAGCACGTGCAGCGGGATTGCCGCCCGGAGCACGTCGGCGTTCACGAACTCCGGGCTCTTCACGCGGAACGCCAGGATGACGCCGTTGCGCCTGGCGAGCGTGTCGCCGAACGCGCGCAGCGTGCGCGGATCCGCCGTCTGCGGCACCTCGTGCGACGGCCGGCCCAGGTAGAAGTACGACGTCACCGGCCAATTCGAGAAGATCGCGCGCGTGCGCCCTTCCGTGCGCGCCCAGTCGAGCAGCGCCGAGCCGCGCCACTGCTCGCCGGCAAAGTCCGAGCCGTAGTCCAGCGCGTACTGCACGTTGTCGTGCGTCACCATCCACGAGGCCGCGCTCCACGCCAGCAGGATGCCGGCGAGCGCGACGCGCAGCGGGCGCGGCGCATGGCGCCACCACGTCGCTGCGCACACCGCCACGACGACGGCGACGAGCACGAACACCGGGGCCAGGATGCGCTCGTCGAACGGGATGAACGGGTCGGCAACCAGCCGCGAGAGCAGCACGAACCCCGCATAGCAGGTGACCATCACGCCGGCAGCCGCCAGCGTGCGTCCCGCGACAAGCTGCGGCGCCGTGGCCGAGCTGACGAGCGGGATGTCCACGGGCAGGTTGCGCCACACGTGCACCACGCGCCGCGCCCCGGCCACGACCAGGGCGACGAGCACGACGAGCATCGCCAGCGCGAGCCAGCCCTGGCCGGAGAATCCGTCCGACGACGGCGCGAGCCATTGCCCCAGCGTCGTCCATCCTTCGGCGAACGTCTCGCCCAGCCCGCCGTACACGCCGAAGTCGCGGATCTGCCCGCCGGAACCGTCGCGCACCATGAACACCCACGGCCCGAACGTCAGCAGCGCGGGAAGCGCGGCGAGCGCCGCGCGCGCAAGCCGCTGCCGCAGCGCGCCGCGCTGCAGGAACGCCCACACCATCGTCGCGCCCACGAGCGACGCGCCGGCATAGCGCACGAGCAGGCTGGCCGCCGCGCCGATGCCGGCCACCCATGGCCGCTCGGCGGCCGCCACCATCGCGGCGAGCGTGAAGGCCAGCGCGGCCAGGAACAACGGCTCGCTGAGCACCGACAGGTGCGCGTCCACCAGCGCGGGCATGCCGAGCAGCGCGATGCCGAGCAGCGCCGCGACCGCCGGGCCGCTGGCGTCGCCGACGAGTGAGAGCAGCACGAGCACGCTGGCGAACGCGGCCAGCGCCTCGATCAGCCGCGCGGCCTGCGCGGGCGGGAAGCCGAACGACACCGGCACCGCGATCGCGGCCGGAAAGCCCGGCGGAAAGTGGCTGAGCGGCGCCGTGGAGTCAGTCGCGTACCACGGGCCGTACGGAATCCGCAACCCGTGGCCGCTGGCCAGCGATTCGGCCGCACCCATGTACGAGGCCGCGTCGGGATCGAGCCCCGGTCCCGCCGGTTCCGTCACATAGAGGGCGCCGGCGAACGCAAGGCTCGCCATCAGCAGGGCCACGAGCCGCACCAGGTACACCGAACTGCGCCACCGGACCGTGCCGTCTTTCGAGAAGGAGAACGCTCGTTTCACTGCCCCAATTATAGGATGTCCACCCGCGTCGCGTCACGCGCCGGCGACGCGGTCGCGCTTGTGGTTTCGGTGTTTGTTCGGTATCATCAAATGGCGGCCATGCCTACCCAGCTCACGCTATTCCCTCCGGACGTCGCGCGCCGTCGGGTGCTTCCCGTCATCGGGGAGCAGAAGGACATCGCGTACTTCGAGACGCACGCGCGGAGCGTGCTCAACGACCCGCGCGTGACCGGCATGGACGGGTTCTGGTCCATCAATCCCTACGTCGGGTGCGCATTCGGCTGCGCCTACTGCTACGCC
>DASZRI010000078.1:0-5560 GCA_035549215.1 Gemmatimonadaceae bacterium
GCAGCGACCGACTCGGCCAGCCGCTTCACCTCGTCGAGCATCAGGCGGCGGGACTCCGCGTCCACGGCGCGCACGGTGCCCGAGAGCGTCGCGCGCTCGGGGATGACATTCGACGCGGTGCCCGCGTGCACGGTGCCGACCGTCACGACGCCGGGCGTCGCGGGGTTCAGCCGGCGCGCGACGATGGTCTGCAGCGCGGTGATCACGGCCGCCGCACCGACGATCGGATCGGCGGACTCATGCGGGCGCGCGGCGTGTGCGCCCTGCCCCACGAGCTCGACGGTGAACGTGTCCGCGGAGGCCGCGAGCGGGCCGGGGTCGGCCACGACCTGCCCGACAACAAAGCGCCGGTCCACGTGGCCGCCAAGGATCGCCGCGATGCCGTCGAGCGCGCCGGTCTCGAGGATCGCCCGCGCGCCGCTGCCCGTCTCTTCCGCGGGCTGCAGCACGACGAGCACGTCTCCAGCGGCGGGATCCGCGGCAAGCAACTGGGCCGCACCCACCGCCCACGTCGCGTGCACGTCGTGCCCGCAGGCGTGCATCACGCCGGCGTTCCGCGACGCAAACGGAAGCCCCGTCTCCTCCTGGATCGGCAGCGCGTCGATGTCGCCGCGCACGGCGACGACAGGCGCGCGGCGGTCGCGGCCGGGAATCCGCGCGATGACGCCGGTGCGCGCCACGCGCGTGACCTCGGCCCCTGGAATGGTCGAAAGTGCCGCGTGCAGCCGGTCGGCGGTGCGCACCTCCTGCGACGACAGCTCCGGGTCGGCGTGGATGGCGCGCCGGAGTTCCACCAGCGCCTGCGCCGACGCATCGGTGAACTGCGCGGCCACGGGCGCCGGGACCTCGCCGCGGATGGTCACGCGGCGAACTCCTCGCGGCGCACGGTGAGGTCCTCCACGCGGTCCACGTCCACCTGCACGCCGAAGCCGGGCGCCTGCAGCGGCACGCGCACCATGCCGTCGGCGTCCATCGTCCACTCGGGGACGACGATGTCGCGCTCCCAGTAGCGCGCGCTGGGGGACACGTCGCCGGGGAGCGAGAAATTCGGGAGCGACGCGAGCGCCACGTTGTGCGCGCGGCCGATGCCGCTCTCGAACATGCCGCCGCACCACACCGGGATGCCGGCGGCCTGGCACACGTCGTGGATGCCCCTGGACACGCGGAAGCCGCCCACGCGGCCGGGCTTGATGTTCACGATGCGCCCGCTGCCCAGCTCGATCATGTCCTCGGCGCGGTCCACGTCGGTGATGGACTCGTCCAGGCAGATGGGGGTCTTGAGCATCTGCTGCAGCTTGGCGTGGCGCAGCAGGTCGTCGCGGCCCAGCGGCTGCTCGATCATGATCAGGTCCAGCGGGTCGAGCTCCTGCAGGTGCGGCGCGTCGGCCAGCGTGTACGCGGAGTTGGCGTCGGCCATGAGGTGCACGTCGGCACCAACCGCCTCGCGCACGGCGCGCACGAACTCGACGTCGGCGCCGGGCTGGATCTTGAGCTTGATCTTGCGGTAGCCCTGCGCGAGCGCCTTCTGCGCGCGCTGCACCAGCGCGTCCGGGTTCGCCTGGATGCCGATGGAGATGCCGACGGGGACGCGCTCGCGCGTGCCGCCGAGCAGCTTCGAGAGCGACACGTTCTCCTTGCGCGCCGCGACATCCCAGCAGCCCATCTCCACCGCGGCCTTGGCCATGTGGTGGCCGCGCAGGTTGAGGTCGATGGCGGGAAACACGTCCTGCGGGTGCGAGAAGTCGCGGCCGAGCACGCGGGGGATGAACCACTCGCGCATGGCGTGCCACGCGGTGTCGATGGTCTCGGCGCTGTAGTTGGGCTGCTCGCCGGCCACGCATTCACTCCACCCCGTGATGCCGTCGGCGTCGTGCAGCTCCAGCAGGCCGATGCGCCGCTCGGAGATCACGCCCGAGGAGATGCGGAAGGGTTCCTTGAGCGCGAGGCGGATCTCGCGCAGGGTGATGCGATCGATGCGAAGCATGGCCGTGGGGCTCAGGAGGTGGCGAAGAGGTAGTAGCCGCGGTCGGCGCCCGCGTCGCGCCGGAATCCGTTGACGGAATATCCTGCGCGCAGCAGGTGCTGGATGGCGGCGCGGCTGCTGGCGCGCCAGCGAACGGCGGTGGCCAGGTCGTCCGCCTGCAGGGCGCCGATGTTGCCGGGCACCTGCACGCGCAGCTTGGGCGCCAGCCGCGTGAGGATGCCGCCATCGAGTTCCGGGTTCACGACTGGCGCGTGCCGGAACTCCTCGTCGGCGAGCGCCGCGGCGACCACGCGCTGCCGCGCGCGGAGCTCCACGTCGTCCACCGCCCACGCGACGATGAACCGGTCGGTGCCGATGCCGCGGTGCAGCGGGCTGTCGGTGTCGCCGTACATGTCCTCGACGTACTCCGTGGCGCGCACGCCGAGCACGTTGAAGTTGAGGTGCGCGTTGCGGGCCTGGAGCGGGTCGTATGTCCAGTAGATGAGCCGCGCGCCCACGCGCGCCACCTCGCGGCGCTGGAACTCCTTCAGCCGCCGTCCGACGCCGAGGTTCTGCACCTCGGGGCGCACGGCGAGCATGTCGGACCAGTGGACGAGCACGCCGCGCTCGACGCCGGTGATGCCGAACACGAAGCCGACCATGCGGCCGTCGGGAGTGAAGGCGCCGGCGGCGACGCCGCCCAGCCGGCGCGAGATCTTCATGACGGTGGGCGGGACGAGGTCGATGAACGTCGCGCCCCAGGTATCGCGCTGCATCGTGACGCCGCCCAGGAATTCCTCGTGCGTCTCGAAGGAGCGGATGGAGATGTCGTTGGCGGTGAGGGGCCGGGATTCGGTCGTCATGGCGAACGGGGTGAGGCGGCCGGCCGCGTGCGCCGACCGCCTCATAAGGTATGCCGCGCGCGCCGGCGCCACCACAGGCGCGCGCGCCCCGCCGCCTGCTACGGCTTCTTCTTCGCCTTGGCCCTGGCGTCCGCCTTTGCCTCGGCCTTTTCGTCCGCCGGGCTCTCGTGCGACACCGTGGCGGCGCCGGTCACGGCGTCCACGTTCACCTCGTCGATGCCGGTCTTGCCCGGCACCTTCATGTCGAACGAGTAGATGATCTTCCCCTTCTCGCGCTCCAGCTCGGCCTCGGAAATGGTCCCGTGCGGGACCCTGGCCCGGGCGATGGCGATGGCGGAGTCGCTCGAGATCCTTGCCTTGGCGGCGAGCCCCTTCTCCGTTTCCTTCACCTTCACGGGTTGCTGCGCCTGGGCCGTTGCGGCGGCGACGAGCAACGCCGCGCCCGCCGTCCAGATGATTCGGGTCATGCCTGTGCTCCGTTCGAGGGTGCGTGCCGCGCACGGTGCGCGGCGGTGTGCATGACGCACGATACACGGCGCGGCTGTCGCCACGATGACATGCGCGCCGCGCGCCGAACCTGACAGGCGGATGACGCGGCGCGCTACACCGCGGTGGCCTCCAGCGTCAGCACCTCGAACGGCTGGAGCTCGAACTCGTGCTCGGTGCCCGCCACGAGCTGGATCGGGGCGCGGCCGCGATCGCGCGCCCACGGGCTGCGCGCTGAATAGCGGCGGGACGCGCCGTCGGGGAGCTCGAACGCGGAGGCGACGTCCACGCTGAAGCGCTGCACCTGGTCGGACGGGTTGCGCAGCGTGATCGTGCCGCGCCCGGGCGACCACGCACCCCAGCCGTACGCCTCGAGCTTCGCCGGGTCGCCGCCCAGCCAGTGCGTGTCGCGCAGCGTGGCGGCATTGCGCCGCGACCAGCGCGCGCATTCGGCGAGCGTGTCCCAGTTGGCGTCGGTGAGGTTCGACGGCGTGACGTACATCTCCTGGAGCTGCGTGCCATTGCCGAAGTACACGCGGATCTCGCTGTCGAAGTCGCCGTGCGGGTCGGTGTCGAGCTTGTGCGCGTGCTTCGCGAAGATCAGGCCGTGCAGCATGAGCGAGTTGAGCGGGTAGAGCGCGCCGCGCTGCACCACGTTGGCGTGCGTATCGGCGTCGCGGTACGTCATCCACTGCTGGCGGTCGGTGCCGATGCCGGCGAAATCATGGTCCTCGCCGCCGCGCCAGATGGAATCCGCGTAGCGAAGCCAGAAGGGCGACGGGTACGTGCCGGTGGTGAGGTTCACGTACAGGTCGGGCTTCACGCGACGCAGGTCCTCGATGAGCGCGATGGCCGCGTCGAAGTCGCTGTCGAACTTGCTGCCCGGAAAGGCATTCGCTGCGTTGCCGGTGCCGTCGAACTTGAACTGGTTGACGCCGTACTTCCGTATGAAGTCCACGCAGGTGTCGTGGAAGCGCTCGTAGTACCTGGGCCCGGAGAGCGCAAAGCCGCCCTTGTTCGTCTCGAAGCCCTGCTGCTCGCCGAACGTGAGCCGGTCCTTCTTGGGCTGGCCGTAGCCGCCCCACGGCGAGAGCCACACGCCGGGCGCGGCGCCGTACTTCGCCGCGCGGGCCTGCAGGTTGGTGAACCCCTGCGGGAACCCGGGGCCGAACCCCCAGAGCGTGCGCGGGTCGTCCCACCCGTCGTCGAACAGGTACGACGACAGCACCACGTGGCGCCTGGCGTGCAGCTCCTGGCCGAAGGCGTCGATCACCGCCAGCGCGTCGGGCTCGGCGTACTTGGAGAAGTAGCCGATGTCGTACCACGAGTTGTAGTGCAGGAAGGTCCGGTACGGATGCGCCCGCTCGCGCTCGACGTACTCCAGGAAGTCGCGGCGCAGCTGGCCCGTGCGCACCACGCCGACGACGGACGACGCGACGAACGCGGCGCCCGGGCGCAGCGGCAGCTCGCGAGGCAGCACGCACGTCACGTGGTCGCCGTCCACGGTGCTCTGCGACAGCGGATGCTCGAAGCCCATGTACCAGGTGTCCACGACGACGGGGCTGCCCTTCACCGTGCCGGTGACGCGCGCGCCCGGCGCGTGGAGGTCCACGAGCGTGATCGCGCGCACCGGCAGCTCGGCGTTCAACGCGCGCAGGGTGACCTCCTGCCGGACGTAACGGGAGCCGTCGCGCAGGATGGCGCGCCACTCCGCCTCCACGCGGCCGTCGGCGTCACGCAGCACCGCGACGAGCTGGCGACCGTCGAGGCGCTCGGCGAGGCGCGACGCCGTGGGGTGCGCGTGCAGCGCCTCCCGGCGCGGCGCGCCCGTCATGCGCATGTCGCCCGAGGCAATGGTCGAGCCGTCGGCGAGCGTGAGCACGAACGCGTCGGGCGCGATGGGCAGCGGCTGCCGACTGGCGCGGTCCTCCATGCGAACCGCGCGCAGGTGTCCATCGGCCACGGACCATGTGGCCGTGATGGCCGAGTTCGACAAGGTCAGCTCGTTGGGCGCGGCCAGCGCCTGCGCGTCGAGCGACGTGTCGCGGGGCACGCGGCGCCCGTCGAGCAGTGATCCAAGCGCCGGCTGGGCGCCGAGCAGCGTCGCGCCCGCGCCAAGGGCAGCAGAGCGGGCCAGGAATTCGCGCCGCGACGGGTCGTCGGGCGTCGCGCAATCGGGAGTGCGGTCAGTCATGCCCTGTGCTCGAGAGGTGGGTGCGCACTACTTACCGCGCGGCGCGGCGACATG
>DASZRI010000079.1:0-5333 GCA_035549215.1 Gemmatimonadaceae bacterium
GCCGGCGACCGCGTGCCGTTCACGAGCCCCGAGGCCGGCATCTGGGGCCCGAAGGTCATGATCATCAACGAAATGGCGGGCTCGGGCGGCGACTTCATGCCGTACATGTTCAAGCACCGTGGTGTGGGCACGCTGGTTGGCAAGCGCACGTGGGGCGGGCTCGTCCACACGGCGGACACGCCGCCCTTCGTGGACGGCGGCTCCATGATTGCGCCGCGCGGCGGCTTCTTCGCCAAGGAAGGCAACTGGGCGGTGGAGAACGAGGGCACGCCGCCCGACATCGATGTGGAGGACTGGCCCAAGGACGTGATCGCGGGCCATGACGCGCAGCTCGAGCGCGCGGTGGCCACGGCGATGCAGCAGCTCAAGGAGCATCCCGTGCAGCGCATGATGAAGGAGCCGCCGTACCCCACGTGGGGCGAGCGGAAGAAGCCCTGGGGCAACCCGTAAGGGCCTCGCTCCCGGGTACCGCATGAACCTCCGCACCACCCTGCGGACACTCGGCCGCCACCGTGGATTCACGGTGGTGGCCGTGGTGTCACTGGCCCTCGCGATCGCGCTCAACACGACGATGTACAGCGTGCTGGACGCGATGATCGACCCGAAGCTCGACGTCCGGAGCCCGGAGCAGCTCTACAATTTCCGGTTCTTCGGCGACTACCACGGCCGGCTGCCCGAAGGCGCGGTGGAGCGCGCGCTGCGCGACGGGCTCAGGGGCTTCGACGACGTGACGGGCGCGTGGCCCCTCGGCCGCGGGCTGACGTTGCCGGCCATGGAGCACGACGGGCGCCGGATCCCCGTGCACGCGGTCACCGTGCGCACGAACTTCTTCCCGATGCTGGGCGTCCACCCGATCGCGGGGCGGCTCGCGCCGAGCCCGGCGTCGGCGGCCGCCCAGCCGCAGATCGTGCTCAGCCGCGGCACCGCGGACAAGCTCTTCCCGGGCGGCGCGTCGCCCGTGGGGCAGTCGGTGACGATCGACGACCGTGCGTACACCGTGATCGGTGTCGTGGAGCGGCAGGAAGCCGTGGGCCCGCTGGACGCGGATGCGTGGGCGTTCCCGGTCACGGGTGTCACGCGGTTCCTGCCGATCACCGTCATCCGGCTGAAGCCCGGCGTGACGCCGCAGTCGCTCGCGCCGCAGCTCGACGCGCTGGCCGCGCAGCTCGCAATCGCGGCCGGCGACAAGCCCAACGACGCGCGGTTCCTGCTCAAGGAATCCATCATCCTGCAGTTTCACGCCAGCGGCTTCCACTGGGCGCTGATCGGGGCGGTGCTCGCGGTGCTGCTGGTGGCGTGCGCGAACCTGGCCAACCTGCAGCTTGCGCGCGGCCTGGCTCGCAGCCGCGAGCTCGCCCTGCGCGTGGCGCTCGGCGCGTCGCGGCGCCAGGTGATCCGCGAGCTGATGACGGAGAGCGCCGTGCTCGCGGCGGCGGGGCTCGCGCTCGGGCTGCTGCTCACGCTGTGGGGCGTGCACCTGGTCACGGCGTACATCCCGCCGCAAATCGCGGACTACATGCTGGCGCCGCAGGTGAGCTGGCACCTGGTGCTGTTCGCGGCGCTGGCGGCCCTGGCCTGCCTGCTGGTCATGGGCTTGCTGCCCGCGCTGCACGTCTCGCGCGTGGATCCCGACACGCTCATCAAGCGCGGGGCGGGGACGGGCGCGCACCGACGCACGCGGCGGCAGTACGGGCTGTTGGTGGCGGCGCAGATCGGGCTCACGCTGCCGCTGCTCAACGGCGCCGTGCTCGTGCTGCGCTCGGCGTGGCGGGTGGCGAGCGTGAGCTACTACGAGCGCCTGGTCACCGGGTACGACTATCGCCCGCTCGTCGGGGGCAGCATCGCCTACGCGCTCGATTCCGTGCGCGCCACGCCGAGTCGCGCGCTGATGGCGAACCTGGAGTCGCGCCTCAAGGCGCTGCCTGGGGTGGTGGAGGCGAGCGTGGACATGAGCGCGTCGCCCGCGCACGATGCCGTCACCGTGGACGATCCCAGCGGCATCGTGCGCGAGGTGCCGGCGCCGATGTGGAGCTACGGGCTCACCACCCCCGGCCAGCTTCGCACGATGGGCTATCGGATCATCGCGGGCCGCGACTTCGATGCGGGCGCGTACGAGACGCCGGCCGTGATCGTGGACAGCCTGACCGCGCACTTCCTGTGGCCCGACCAGGATCCCGTCGGGCGCATGATCAGGTTCGGGGCCATGCGCGACGGGCTGCCGTTCATGCGCGTCGTGGGCGTGTACGCCAACGAGCTCGACGTCAGGCGCCTGGAGGACATGTATCCGGAGATCGGCCATTCGATGCGCGGCGTGTACCGCGTCGTGACCGGCGCCGATTCCGTGTTCCCGCGGAAGGGGCAGGCAATGGCTTCCGTGCAGTTCGCGGTGCGCACGAAGGGCGATCCGGCGCCCGTCGCGGGCGCGGTGCAGCGCGTATTGAAGCAGGAAGTCGGCGTCCGCGGATCCATGGCGTGGACGATGGCGGACCGTTACCAGGTGCCTTACTACAAGGCGCGGTACGGCTTTGTCTCGACGATCTTCAGCGTCTTCGCGGCGCTGGGCATCGGCCTCGCGGCACTTGGCGTGTACGGCATCGTCGCGTACGCCGTCACGCAGCGGCGGCGGGAATTCGGGGTCCGGCTGGCGCTGGGGGCGACGGGCGGGGACGTCCTGCGGCTCGTGCTGCGCGAGGGGAACGCGGTGGCGCTGGCGGGCATTGCGCTCGGCCTGCTCTTCACGAAGCGAAGCGTGTTCTGGCTGGGGGCGTTCCTGAACGGGCCCAACGACGCGTACGACGCCACCCTGTTCGCGGCGCTGTCGGCGTGCCTGTTCGCCATCGCCTGCCTGGCGGCGTACGTGCCGTCCCGGCGCGCGGCGCAGGTGGACCCGGTGGAGTCGCTGCGCGCGGAGTGACCAGCGGCGCCTTACCACGAAGGAGGCGAGCTTCCGCTACTTCGTTGTGCGCCCTCATCGTAGATTGAGCGCATGAGCCCCCGAATCCCGACATCCGTTCCGGTCGCGGCGCTCGTGGCCGCGATCGCGCTCACCGGGGCGTCCGCCCGCGCGCAGGCGCCCGCCTCGCACCTCTCGCCGGCCGAGCAGCGCGTCGTGCGCGCGGTTGACGCGCACGATGCGGCGGCGCTCGCACTGCTCCGGCAGGTCGTCAACATCAACAGCGGGACGATGAACTTCGCCGGCGTGCGCGCCGTGGCCGACGTGCTGCGCGCCGAGTTCGATGCGCTCGGCTTCCGCACGCGCTGGGTGGACGGCACGCCGTTCCATCGCGCCGGGCACCTGGTGGCGGAGCACCCCGGCGCCGGGCCGAAGCTGCTGCTCATCGGGCACCTGGACACGGTGTTCGAGCCGTCGAGCGCGTTCCAGCAGTGGGTGCAGCTCGACGACTCGACGGCGCGCGGGCCGGGGATCACGGACATGAAGGGCGGCGACGTGATCATCCTCTACGCCCTGCGTGCGCTCAGGGACGCCGGCCTGCTCGACGCGATGAACGTCACGGTGGTGTACGACGGCGACGAGGAGGAATCGGGAGCACCGCTGGCCGAGGCGCGCCGAACGCTGGTGGAGGCGGCGCAGGGCGCGGTGGCCGCGATCGGGTTCGAGGATGGCCCGGCGGATCCGCGGTATGCCGTCATCTCGCGCCGGGGCGACGTCTCGTGGACGCTGCGGACCACGGGCGTCACCGCGCATTCGTCGCAGATCTTCCGCGCGGATGTCGGCGCGGGCGCAGTGTTCGAGGCGTCGCGCATCCTGGACGGCTTCTATCGCGCGCTCTCGGGCGAGCCGTACCTGACATTCAACCCCGGGCTCGCCCTGGGCGGCAGCGCCGTGAGCGCCGACACGACCGGGACGACGGGGCACGCGGCGGGCAAGCGCAACGTCGTCGCGGACTCGATGCTCGTGACGGGCGACCTGCGCACGCTGTCGCCGCAGCAGCTCGCGCACGCACAGCAGGCGATGCGGGACATCGTGGCGCAGCACCTGCCGCGCACCACGGCGGAGCTGACGTTCGAGGACGGCTACCCGCCGATGGCGCCGACCGATGGCAACCGGCGGCTGCTGGCGATGTACGACCAGGCGAGCCGGGACCTGGGCTACGGCCCGGTGGCGGCGGTGGATCCGTCGCGGGCGGGGGCGGCGGACGTGGCGTTCGTCGCCAACCTGGTGCCGATGGCGATCGACGGCCTGGGGCTGTCCGGGCACGACGACCACAGCGAGCAGGAGACCGGTGACCTGCGGATGCTGCCCGTGCTGACCAAGCGCGCGGCGCTGCTGCTGCACCGGCTGACGACCAGCACCGCACCGGCGGGAGGGACGCATCCATGAGCCAGGGGATCACCCGACGCGACTTTGTGTGGCAAAGTGGAACCTGCGCCGCGCACCTCGCGCTTGCCGCGGCGGTGATGCCGGCCGCGCTGCGGCGCGCGTGGGCCGCCGTGCCCGCCGATCGCGTCGTCGCGCGGGAGCCGTTCGGGAGCCTGGTGCAGGTGGACGAGGGGATCTGGGCGCTGATCTCCACGCCGCTCACCGGCGACCGCACCACCCTCTCCAACGGCGGGATCATCGTGGGCCGCAACGCCGTGCTCGCCATCGAGGGGTTCAACACGCCGCAGGGCGCGCAGTGGCTGGCCGGCAAGGCGCGCGAGCTCACCGGCCGCTGGCCCACGCACGTGATCGTCACGCACTACCACTCCGACCACGCGAACGGCGTCGCCGGCTACGTGGACGCGAACCACCACCCCGACATCCGCGCCACGGCCGTCACGCGCGACGAGGTCATCGCGCGCAACACGCCGGCGGACGCGTCGCGCACGGCGGCGCTGCGCGACGCGACGATGCTCCCCGCCAGCGCGCCGTCCACGCTCGACCTGGGCGGGCGCACGGTGCGCATCGTGCCGCGCGACGGCCACACGGACAGCGACGTCTCGCTGGAGCTCGACGACCCGGACGTGGTGTTCTGCGGCGACCTGTTCTGGAACGCGATGTTCCCGAACTTCGTGGATGCCATCCCGACCCACCTGGCGTCGTCGGTGCGGGCGCTGCGGCGCCACGCGACCACGAAGTACGTGCCCGGCCACGGTGCGCTGGGGACGGACGCCGACTATGCGCGCTACGTGGGCATGCTGGATGAAGTGGAGCACGCCGCACGCACGGCCCACGCGCAGGGGATGTCCGCCGCGGAGGCGGGCGCGCGGTTCACGCTGCCGGCGTCGCTTGGCGAATGGACGCTCTTCGGGAAGGTGTTCTACGAGCGCGCCTTCTCGGCCTGGTACCGCGACCTGGACAAGCCGGGTCCGTAGCAGCGCGAGGCGCGGCC
>DASZRI010000080.1:0-4106 GCA_035549215.1 Gemmatimonadaceae bacterium
ACGGCCCGCCTCCATGGCGTCGGCGCCGGCGTGCTGCGCGCTCCAGCGCTCGCGCCGCGCCGTGGCGACCACGTCGGCCCACGTCATGACGCTGCCGCCCGTCCGCGCCTGCGCCTGCCGCGCGTCCTCATCGGAGGCGACGGCGAGCATCCCCCGCCCCATCGGGCTGCCCGGCCCCTGCGCGCGCAGGAAGTGCGCGGTGGCGGCCGGGATCAGCGTGCCGGGGTGCGCGTAGTCGGAGACCCACAGGCTGCTCACCTGCGCCTCGCGCCCGCCGTCCAGCGACTCGTAGTAGCTCACGAGGCACTCGATGGAATCGAACGTGAGCGCGCGGCCGTGGTTCGTCACCAGCTCGGCGGCGTAGCGGGCGTCGCTGATCTGCATGTGGCACCACGCGCACTCGTCACGCCCGTAGGCGATGGGCTGCGGGCCGGTGCGGCAGGCAGCGAGCAGCAGCGCGAGCGCGACACCGACGGACGTGCGCCACCGCCCGCGCGTGCGGTGGCCTGGGGTCGGGCGCATGGGGTCAGCTCCGCCGCGGCTCGACGGGCACGCTGGTGGCGGCCTTCACGGCCATCACCACGGCGACCACGCCGAGCAGGAATGCGATGCCCGCCAGCCACCCGCCGATGTCGGGCATGGACGTGGCGGTGAAGTTCAGGATCTGGCGCGAGCCGAGGAGCGGCGGCTGGTACGTCATGCCGGGCACCTTGATGATCGCGCGCGCCTCGTCCAGGTGGTGGCCGTAGTCGTATTCCCAGTACCAGAAGACGACCAGCCCGGCCACCCCGAGGCCGGCGAAGCTGCCGAGCCAGGCATAGAGCGGCCCGCGCTTGCCGATCGCGGCCACGAGCAGCCCGGCCACGGCCAGGATGCCCACCACCCACGGCATGATGCGGAGCACGGCGATCGAGGAGGGCTCGATCACCTTCATGCCGATGTAGTGGTTGAGTTCGTTGATGTTGTCCAGGTCGTGCGCTTCCACGCCGGTCACGGTGTTGACGTGGATCTGCATGCCCAGCCCCTCAGGGTACTGCGGCGCGAGGAGGCTGATGCGCCAGATGGGCACGATGTAGAGCGTGAGCAGCAGGAGCGCTGCGAGTGCGGTCAGGATGCGAGCGGATTTCGACATCGGGGGTTGCCTTGAGCGGCTCAGGTATTGGTGCAGGGCCCGGGGCACGCCTTCGTGCCCCGGGCCCGTCAGAGACTGGTTACTTCTTCATCGCGGCCTGCGCATCCTTGCTGTTCATCTGCGCCAGGGTCTTCTTGCTGATGTTCGCAGTCAGCGGCGTGCTGGAACCGGCCGGCGACACGCGGACGTATCCCTGCATTTCCTGGTGCAGCGCGGAGCAGAAGTCCGTGCAGTAGAACGGGTAGATGCCCGGCGCCTGCGGCACCCACTTGAGCGTGCGCGTCTCGCCGGGGTTGAGGATCAGCTCGGAATTCGTGTTGCCGAGCACGGCGAACCCGTGCAGGATGTCCCAGTCCTGCTCGATGTTCGTGACGTGGAAGTACACCGTGTCACCCACCTGCACGCCCTCGAGGTTGTCCGGGGCGAAGTGGCTGCGGATGGCGATCATCTTGACGTCCACGCGCTTGCCGGTGCGGGTGATGCCGCCCGCGTCCTCGCTCTTGGTGACCCACGGGTTCGTGTTCTCGGCAAGCTTGAAGTACTTGACCTGCTTGTCCTTGATCATGGACGCCGGCAGGGCCTGCGCGTAGTGCGGCTCGCCCATGGTCGGGAAGTCGAGCAGCATCTTCATCTTGGGGCCGCTGATGTCGATGAGCTGCGCCGACTGCGCCATTTCCGGGCCGGTGGGCAGGTAGCGGTCCTTGGTGATCTTGTTCATCGCGACCAGGTACTTGCCCCACGGCTGGCGGCTGTCGCCGCCGGGGATCATGAGGTGGCCGATCGAGTAGTAGACCGGCATGCGGTCCACCACTTCCCACGTGCCGAGCTTCCACTTCACGACCTCGGACGAGATGAACATCGAGGTGTAGGCGTAGCCCTTGCCGTCGAACTCGGTGTGGAGGGGGCCGAGGCCCGGGTTCTTGACCTCGCCCGCCATGACGGCTTCGTACTTGATGACCGGGATGCCGTCGATGACCTTGTCGAACTGCTTGGCGGCGATGGCCTTCTGCATCTTGCTGAACGAGTGCACCGGGATGACGGTGGCGAGCTTGCCGCCGGCCACGATGTATTCACCCGTGGGGTCCACGTCCACGCCGTGCGGCGACTTGGGCGTGGGCAGGTAGTAGGCGACGCCCTCGCAGTCCTTCGGGTCGAGCATGCGGACGCTGGTCTTCGTCTCCGACTTGGCGATGCGCGACGCCGGATCCACGTAGTTGTGGACGTAGGTGGACGGGAACGCCCTGGCCTTGCCCTGCGCGACGCACTCTTCGGCGCGCTTCCAGTTGATCGCGGCCACGAAGTCCTTGTCGTTCTGGGAGGCGTTCAGCTCGAGCTTCTCGTAGGCCTGCTCGGTGTTGTACGACGTGAAGAAGAACCAGCCGTCGGACGGGCCCTTGCCCGCGTGGCCCAGGTCGTAGTCGTACCCGGGCATGAGGATCTGGAAGGCGACGTCCATCTTGCCCGGCTGGTCGGCCGAGATGAAGGAGATCGTGCCCTTGAAGTTCTTCTTGTAGTCCGAGATGGGCTCGTCGGTGTTCGGGATCGGCACGCTGAAGCGCGTGGCCGAGACGATGTACTTGGTGTCCGGCGTGGTGAAGGGCGACGCATGGCCGCCAGCCGCGTTCGGGAGCTGGAGGATCTCGTCCGTCTCGAAGCGGGTGAGGTCGATGCGCGCGACGCGCGGCGTGTTGTTCGCGTTGATGAACAGCCAGCGCCCATCGGGCACGCCGTTCGTCTGCGAGAGCTCGGGGTGGTGGGAGTCATCCCACGGCACCGACCCGTAGCTCGTGTTCAGCATCGCCTTGGTCTCCTCGTTGTAGCCGTAGCCCTCTTCCGGGCTCTGCGAGAAGACGGGGATGGTCTTGATGAGGCGGCCGGACGGGATGGTATAGACCGTGATCTGGCCGCTGAAGCCGCCCGACATGAACGAGTAGAACTCGTCATACGAGCCGGGGGGCACGTACACGCGGGACGCCGCGTCACCCGCGACGAGCCCCTGGGACGTGGCGCCCGGCTTTGCACAGGCGTAGAACAGCGCGACCGTCGCGAGCGTGCCCGCGACGCCTGCGATCCACTTCCTGGATGAACTAGCTGACATTGCCGCCTCGTGTGGCAGTGGAGGGAGCACTTCGGTGTGGGGCAAAAGCTGCCCACACGGCCACACGGATCCCATCGGGCGAACGCCCAAGCTGTTGTCAGGCGGCGACACGATCTCCCGTGGGAGATACCTGACGGACCCGGGTGACGGATGTCACACGGGCCGGGAGCGCAAGCGCCCCCGGCCCGTGTGATAACCGTCACGTCACGCGCGCATCAGTGGAGATTCGGGTTCGATGCGAGCTCGCTCGAGCCGAACGGCATGCACTTGTCGCGCGTCGAGAGGAACGAGTTCGTCCCCTCGGCGTTCCAGCGCCGCAGGTCCCACAGGCGGCGCGCCTCGAGCCACACCACGGCGCCACGCTCGTGCTGCAGGAGCGTCCACGCGTCGGCGGTCGAGGCCGGAGTCCCGACGGGCGCGAGGCCGTACGCCGCGCGCTCCTGGTTGATGTAGCCCGTCATCCCCGGGATGTCCGCGCTGCGCAGCGCCGCCTCGGCGCGGAGCAGCAGCATCTCGGTGCCCTTGGTGAGCGGGATGAGGTCCCCCAGGCCCACGTACTTGTCCTGGCGGAAGAACGGCGTCTTGCCGTCCTGGCCGGTCTGGATCTTGGTGCCGACCTTCACCGTGTCCCACGGCGTGCGCGGGTCCTTGGCGCTCTGCGTGGCCCAGTACGTGCCGTACACCGTGAGCTCACGGCGCGTGTGGGTCTCGTAGGCCAGGTCGTTGTTCTCGCGGCTCGTGTTCAGCGAGAAGATCGCGTTGAACACGAACGACGCCGGCACCTGCGCGGCGTCGGCGGTGGCGCCCGCCCAGTTGCCGAGCGCCGCCCGCACCGACGCGCGGCCGCCCAGCGCCGCAGTGGCCACGGCGGTGTTC
>DASZRI010000081.1:0-15761 GCA_035549215.1 Gemmatimonadaceae bacterium
CGCGGCGGCTTCCTCGCGCTGCGCGTCGGCGGACTGCACGATCAGGTCCACCGCGTCGCGCCCCGCCTCGATCTCGCGGCCGATCTGCGTGAGCGCGCCGGCCGATGCGCGAATGACGGACTCGCCGGTGGCGACGCGGTCGCTCACGAGCGCGATCTGCTCCTCGGTGCGCACGGCGACGGTGCGGATCTCGATGGCGAGCGTGCGGATGGTCTCGAGGGCGCGCGCCGTCTCGCTGGCGAGCTTGCGCACCTCGTCGGCGACGACCGCGAACCCCTTGCCGTGCTCGCCGGCGCGCGCGGCCTCGATGGCGGCGTTGAGCGCGAGCAGGTTCGTCTGCTTGGCGATGGCCGCGATGGTCTCGGTGATCTTGCCGATGCGCTGCGACTTCTCGCCCAGCTCGACCACGGCGGGGACGGCGTCGCGCGTGACGGCGGTGATCTCCGACATGCTGGCCAGCGCCTGGTCGGCCGCGCCGACGCCGCGCCGCGCGGAGCGGGCGACGATGTCCGACGCCGACTGTGCATGCTGCGCGTGGCCGGCCACGGTGAAGGCGCGGTCGGCGACGCGCGTGGATGCGTCCATGGCCTGCTGGATGCGCTGCGTCTGCGAGGCGGCGGCGCCGGCAATGGCGCGCGCGGCAGCGGACACCTGGTCGGTGCCGGCGGTCATCTCCTGCGCGCCGGCGGCGAGTTCTTCGGCGGTTGCCGCCACCTCGCTCGCGCCGATGTCGATGTCGAGGAGCAGCGTGCGGAGTCCCGCGGTCATGCGCCGCACCGATTCGGCCAGGTCGCCCACCTCGTCGTCGGCGGTGTGCGCGAGCTCGTGGCGGAGCTGGCCGGTGGCCAGGGCGTCGGCGTGCGCGGCAAGCTCGTCGAGCCCGCCCGTGAGGCGGCGCGCGCCCCAGTACGAGAGCGCGAGCGCGAGCAGCAGCGCGATGGCGGGGAAGGGCGTGAAGCGCAGCAGTTCCCAGCGCAGGTCGCTGAGGAACGCGTCGGCGCCGAGCGTGGCGACGACGAACCCCGCCGTGCTGCCGTCGGCGCGGCGAATCGGCGTCTCGGCGGAGAGCAGCGAGCGGCCGTCCACGTCGTAGACGCTCGTGTAGGCCGCGCGGTCCACGCGCATGCTCTCGTCGAGGTGATCCGGCGCGTCCCACGGCGCCTCGTAGCGCGGCTGGCCGGGAGGCCAGGACGTGTTGACGAGGACGCGGAAGCGGCCGTTGCTGTCGGGGCGCACGACGGCGATGCCGTTCACGAGGTCGCTCTCGCCGCCGCCGTACTCGACCCACGCGCGCAGCAGCGCGGCGCGCACGTCGCGGAAGGCGGGACTGGTGCGCCCGCCGTGCGCCACGCTGTCCAGGGCGTCGGCGGAGGCAATGAGCGCCGCGCCGCGCGCGACGCCGAGCAGGCGGTCGCCGTGGACCTTGGCCAGCGAGGAGCGGTTCTGCACGTACACCGGCACCATGATCACGACGAGCGTGAGCACGACGGCGGCCGCGCTGATCGCGGCCATCTTGAGCCGGAACGGAAACCGGATCTTGCCGCGTTGGGCGGGCGGCTGGTTCAGGGGGAACTCCTCGTCGACGGGACGGTCGCGCGGCGAAAAGTTAGGGTTCCGCCGACGGGGTGTAAAGCGCGGATCGCGGGGTTCCGCAGGTGGGAATGGGGGGTAACTTTCCCTCGTCCCCTACAGGAACGACATGGCACACGATGGCTTGATGGTCAGCGTTTCGGGCATCCGCGGGCGGGTGGGCCAGGGGCTCACCCCCGAGGTCGTGGCCCGCTACGCGGCGGCGTTCGGCGCATGGGCGTCGGCGCCCGGGAAGTCGCGGACGATCGTCGTGGGACGCGACAGCCGCGTCTCCGGCCCGATGTTCCACCGGATCGTGCTCGGCGCGCTGCAGTCGGTGGGCTGCACGGTGATGGACATCGGGCTCACGACGACGCCGACGTGCCAGCTGGCCGTGGAGCACCATCACGCCGCGGGCGGGCTGATGCTCTCGGCCAGCCACAACCCGATCGAGTGGAACGCGCTCAAGTGCATCGGGCCCAGCGGGCTGTTCCTCGAGGCCGCGGAAGGCGCGGCGATGCGCGCGCTGGTGGACACGGGGATCCCATACGTCGGGTGGGACGCACTGGGCGCGGTGGAGCATGACGACCGTGCCGCCCTGCGACACCTGGAACGTGTCATTTCGCTTCCGTTCATCGACGTGGACGGGCTGCGGGCGCGCCGGTTCAAGGTCGCGCTGGACTGCTGCCGCGGCGCGGGCGCGGTGATCATGCCCGCGCTGCTGGAACGACTTGGCTGCGTGGTGAGCGTGATGAATGCGGAGCCGGACGGCCGCTTCCCGCGCCCGCCGGAGCCGGTGGCCGAGAACCTGGGCGAGCTGGAACGGTTCGTGCAACAGACGGGCGCCGATGTCGGGTTCGCGGTGGATCCCGACGTGGACCGGCTGGCGATCGTGTCGAACGAAGGGCGCGCGATCGGCGAGGACTACACGCTGGCCCTGGCGACGCTGCTCGTGCTGCGCCACCGGGCGGGCCCCGTGGTGACGAACCTCTCGACCAGCCGCGTGGTGGAGGATGCGGCGGTGCGCGGCGGCTCGTCGCTGCTGCGCGCGCCAGTGGGCGAGGTGAACGTCGCGGTGAAGATGCGCGACGTGCACGCGGTGATCGGCGGCGAGGGGAACGGCGGCGTCATCCTGCCCGAGGTGCACCTGGGGCGCGACGCCCCGATCGGCGCCGCCATCGTGCTGCAACTCCTGCTCGAGGAACGGCGCGCGCTGTCGTCCATCGTGGCCGACCTGCCGCGTTACGTGATCGTGAAGGACAAGCTGGACCGGCCGAACGCGCCGCTGGACGCGGTGTACGATGCGCTGCGCGGGGCGTTTCCTGACGCGGCGGTGGACACGCAGGACGGGCTGCGGCTGTCGTGGCCGGATCGGTGGGTGCATGTTCGGCCGTCGGGCACGGAGCCGATCGTGCGGGTGATCGCCGAGGCGCCGACCGCTGATGCGGCGACGGAGCTGGTGCGGCGGTCGCGCGTGCCGCTGGACGCATTGCAGGGCTGATCTCAACCAGGACTGACTGGCATGTGTGGAATCGTGGGGTACGTCGGGCCGCGCGTCGCGACGCCGATGCTGATTGACGGGCTCAAGCGCCTGGAATACCGCGGCTACGACTCGGCGGGGCTGGCGCTGCTGGGCGACGACGGCGTGGAGCTGCGGCGCGCCAAGGGGAAGATCGCGGCGCTGGAGTCCACGGTGGCCGCGCACCCGGTGGCGGGGACGGTCGGGATCGCGCACACGCGCTGGGCCACGCACGGCCCGCCGAGCGAGAAGAACGCCCACCCGCATCACGACTGCACGAACACGATCGCCGTGGTGCACAACGGGATCATCGAGAACTTCTCGGCGTTGCGGAAGATGCTGACCGAGGCCGGCCACGTGTTCAAGTCGGAGACCGACACGGAGGTGCTGGCGCACCTGATCGAGGCGGCGTTCGACGGGAACCTGGAGGAGGCGGTGGTGGATGCCCTGCACCTGGTGGAGGGCACCTACGGAATTGCCGTGATCTCCAGCCGCGACCCGGACAAGGTGGTGGCGGCGCGCAAGGGCAGCCCGCTGCTGCTCGGGCTGGGCGAGGGGGAGAACTACGTCGCGAGCGACGTGGCGGCCATCCTGCAGCACACGCGGCAGGTGGTGTACCTGGACGACGGCGAAATGGCCGTGCTGACGCGCGACGGCTATCGCGTGTTCGACCTGATGGCGAACGACATCCGCAAGGGCGTGAGCCGCATCGACTGGGACCTGGACCAGATCGAGAAGGGTGGCTACGAGCACTTCATGCTCAAGGAGATCATGGAGCAGCCGCAGACCATCCAGAACACGATGCGCGGGCGCCTGGTGACGGAGGAGGGCTTCTCCAAGCTCGGCGGCCTGAACCTGAGCAAGGAAGAGCTGATCAACCTGCACGACGTCATCATCACGGCGTGCGGCACGAGCTGGCACTCGGCGCTGATCGGCGAGCTGATGATCGAGGATGCGGCGCGCATCCCGGTGGAGGTTGAGTACGCGTCGGAGTTCCGCTACCGGAACCCGATCGTGACCGACAAGACGCTGTGCGTGGTGATCTCGCAGTCGGGCGAGACGGCGGACACGCTGGCGGCCATGCGCGAGGCCAAGCGGCGTGGCGCGCGGACGCTGGGGCTGGTGAACGTCGTGGGCTCGACGATCGCGCGCGAGGACGACGGCGGCATCTACCTGCACGCCGGCCCGGAGATCGGGGTGGCGTCCACGAAGGCGTTCACGAGCCAGGTGATCGCGCTGGCGCTGCTGACGCTGAAGCTCGGCCGGCTGCGGAACATGTCGGTGGAGCGCGGTCGCCAGATCGCACAGGCGATGGAGGAGCTCCCGGCGCAGATCCAGAGCATCCTGGACCGCGCGCAGGAGATCGAGGTGATCGCCGAGGAGTTCAAGGACGCGAGCAACTTCCTGTACCTCGGGCGCGGCTACAACTTCCCGGTGGCACTGGAGGGTGCGCTGAAGCTGAAGGAGATCAGCTACATCCACGCCGAGGGGTACCCGGCGGCGGAGATGAAGCACGGGCCGATCGCGCTGATCGACGAGAACATGCCGGTGGTGTTCATCGCGCCGCACGACAGCGTGTTCGAGAAGGTCGTGTCGAACATCGAGGAAGTGAGGGCGCGCGGCGGGCGGACGATCGTGATCACGAGCCGCGACGAGCCCGCGCTCAAGGGGAAGATCGACTACGAGATCCGCATCCCCGAGACGATCGACATGCTGTACCCGGTGCTGGCGGTGATCCCGCTGCAGCTCATGGCGTACTACGTGGCGGCCAAGCGCGGGCTGAACGTGGACCAGCCGCGCAACTTGGCCAAGAGCGTGACAGTGGAGTGACGGCGGGCATCGTCGCGCGCGCGGGGATTCCCGGGCGCGGGACGCGCCAGGAGTGGCTGCGGGGGCGGCGTCGTCATGGCGCCGCCCCCGCTACGCGTACGTGAACTCGGCGGTGAAGTGCCGCAGGTACCGCGCCTGCTTCACCATGCGCACGCCGCGAACCTCATGCGCGCGGGCCTTCAGCTCGCAGATGGCTTCCGCCGCGTAGTCGAAGTGGCTCTGCGTGTACATCCGCCGCGGGAAGGCCAGGCGCACGAGCTCCATCGAGTGGTATGACTCGGTCCCGTCGTCGCGGCGCTTGCCGAACATGACCGACCCGATCTCGACGCCGCGGATGCCGGCCTCGAGGTAGAGTGCGTTGCACAGGCTCCAGGCGGGATACTGCTCCGGCGCCAGGTGGGGCAGGAAGTCGCGCGCATCCAGGTACACGGCGTGTCCGCCCGTGGGCTCGACGATCGCGACGCCGGCGGCCTTCAGCTTCTCGCCCATGTACTCCACGGTGCGCAGCCGGTAGCGCAGGTAGTCCTCGTTGAGCCCTTCCTCCATGCCCACGGCCAGCGCCTCGAGGTCGCGCCCCGCCAATCCGCCGTAGGTGGGAAATCCCTCGGTAAGGATGAGCAGCGTCTTGGCGGCTTCCACCCACTCGCTGTCGTTGAGCGCCAGGAACCCGCCGATGTTGACAAGGCCGTCCTTCTTGGCGCTCATCATGCAGCCGTCGGCCAGGCTGAACATCTCCTGTGCGATGGACCGCACGCTCCGGTCCTGCATCCCCGGCTCGCGCAGCTTGATGAACATCGAGTTCTCGGCGTAGCGGCACACGTCGAGGATGAGGGGCTTGCCGAAGCGATTGAGCAGCTCGCGATACGCGCGCAGGTTCGCGAGGCTCACCGGCTGACCGCCGCCACTGTTGTTGGTCAGCGTCATCATGCCGAACGGGATGCGGTGCGCCTCGCGACGGAGCAGGTCCTCCACCCGCTGCAGGTCGATGTTCCCCTTGAAGGGATGCTGGTTCCGCGGCTCCAGTCCTTCGGGAATCACGAGGTCCACCGCCTCGGCTCCCTGGTACTCGATGTTGGCGCGCGTGGTGTCGAAGTGCGTGTTGTTGGGCACCAGGTCACCCTTCTTCGTGGCGACGCTGAACAGGATGCGCTCGGCCGCGCGCCCCTGGTGGGTCGGGATGATGTGGCGATACCCGGTGAGGTCCTTGAGGACCGCTTCCAGCCGGTAGAACGAGCGCGAGCCGGCGTAGCTCTCGTCGCCTTCCATGATTGCGCCCCATTGGCGGCTGCTCATCGCGCCCGTGCCGCTGTCGGTGAGGAAGTCGAGGAGCACGCGGTCCGCGGGCAGCAGGAAGACGTTGAGCTTCGCTTCCTCCAGCCAGTGGCGTCGCTCGCCACGCGTGCTCATGCGGATGGGCTCGACTGCCTTGATGCGGAACGGTTCAATGCGCGTGTGGATCATGGGGCACCGTGGTGGGAAAGAGGAGGGCCGCCGCCCGTGGCCATTGAACGGTCACACGAGACGGCGGCCCGCACCATCGGCACATGCCTGACGCGCGGCCCGCGACCTGCCGCGGGGAGCTCAGCCGAACTGCGGCGGCCGCTCGTGCGCGACGTTCATCGCGCGCTCGACGGCGATGCCCGCGCGCGCGATGGTGCCCTCGTCGAACAGGCGGCCGATGAGCGTGACGCCATGCGGCACGCGGCGCGGCGGCGAGAACTTCGGCAGCGGATGCGCGGGGTCGGGCGCCCAGTCGCTGCGCGCCTCGGACACCTGCACGAACCCGGTGCGCAGCGTGAGCGAGGGGTGCCCCGTGTTGTTCGAGATGACGAGCATCTCGTCGCGCAGCGACGGCACGAGCAGCAGGTCCACCTGCGTCATCAGGTGCGCCATCTGCTCGGCCACCTTGCGCCGCAGGCGATCGGCCTGCACGAAGTCCACCGCCGAGAGGAAGCGTGCCTCGCGGAACAGGTTCGGCCACGCATCGGGCACCTGCGCGCGGAGCTGGTCCGCCTGGCCGCTGAGCGTGAGCTCCTCGAACGCCGCAGCGGCTTCCGCGAACAGCATCAGGTTGAGCGAGTCGTATGGCCAGTCGGGCAGGGACACGGGCGTGAGCACCATGCCGAGCTTGCCCATGGTGTCCAGCGTCGCGCGATCGACGTCGGTGGCGGGCGCTTCCTTCATCCACGATGGGAAGTAGCCGACGCGCAGCCCCTTCACTGCGGCGGTGGTGTCGAAGTCGAGCTTGCTGGGCACGCTGTCCGCGTCACCGGCGTCGGGGCCGGAGATGGCGTGCAGCACGAGCATCGCGTCCTCGACGCTGCGCGTCATGGGGCCGAGCTTGTCGAGTGACCAGCAGAGCGTCATGGCGCCGGTGCGCGCGACGCGGCCGTACGTCGGGCGCAGCCCGGTGACGCCGCAGCGCATGCTGGGGCTCACGATGCTGCCCCCCGTCTCGCTTCCGATGGAGAACGCGACGAGCCCTGCGGCCGTCGCCGCGCCGGGGCCCGCGCTGGAGCCGGAGGCGCCCTCTTCCAGCAGCCACGGGTTCATGGTCTGCCCGCCGAACCAGATGTCGTTCAGCGCGAGCGCGCCGAGGCTGAGCTTGGCGACGAGCACGGCGCCGGCGTCGTACAGGCGACGGACGACGGCGGAGTCAGCAGTGGGCACGCGATTGCGGAAGGGCTCCGCGCCCCACGTGGTGGGAATGTTCGCCGTGTCGAGCAGGTCCTTGACGCCGAACGGGATGCCGTGCAGCGGGCCGCGGTACTTGCCGCCTGCGATCTCGGCGTCGGCCTTCTTCGCGGCGGCGATGGCCGAGTCGGCCGTGAGCGTGATGACGCAGCGGAGCTTCGGGTCGTAGCGCTTGAGGCGGTCCAGGTAGATGTTGGTGAGCCGCTCGGACGTGAGCTTGCGCGACTGGATCCACCGCGACAGGTGCGTCACCGGGGCATACGCAATGTCGGCGTCACTGGAGGGGAGCGGGCCGGCGTCGTCGGCGCTGCGCACGAAGCGGTCGTGGTCGGGGCCGGTGAACTGCCCGCCGAACGCCGGGTTCCATGTCGTCGCGGGATGATAGCCGTACTCGAGCGGCACCTTGCGCGGGCCGGTGCGCCTCTCGAGGAGCGCAGCCATGGACGTGCGCCAGCTGTCCGCGGCCATGCGGCGCTGCGCGTCCGTCATCGTGACCTGCGTGAGCTTCTCGGCTTCGGCGAAGGTCGAGGTGGAGACCTCGGGACCGACGGCGGGCGCGGTGTTGAACGCCGGCGGCGCGCCGGGCGTACCAGATGCGGCGGCGGGCTGCTGCTCGCTGCCCTTGCACGCGGCCAGGAAGCCGGCGAGGCCGACGGGCGCAGTGATGAGGAATTGGCGGCGGGTGTTCATGATGCGGCGTTCTCGGGGCAGGGGTCTGGGGGCAGTGTCGCGAAGCGGGCCGTGTGAGCGCGGGGTGACGACGCCGGGTCGCTCGCTGAAATTGATGCACGGCCGTTACTGTGTCCATGAAGGAGGCAGCGGGTTGATTCCGGGTTCGAGCGAGGGAGTCGCGAGCATGCAACGAGGCAGGACGAGCGGGCGCGCGGCGCTCATTCGCTGTGCGGCCCTGGTGGCCGGGCTGCTGAGTCCGGGCGCGGCCTGCGCGCAGGGCGCGCCGGGGACCGGCTCCCTGCACGGGATCGCGTTCGACAGCCTGGCCATGCGCCCGATGCGCGGCGTGCAGGTCGTCGCCGTGCGCGAGAACGACGCCTCCAGTGGCGCGACGAACTTCGCCGTCACGGACGCGACCGGTGGCTTCGCATGGCCGGCGCTCGCCGAGGGGCGCTACCTGGTCCAGGTGAGCGGTGCGTGGCCCGACTCGGCCGGGCTGGCGCCCCTCGTGAGCGAAGTCGTTGTTCACGATGGAGAGGCCAGCACCGTGATTGCGGCGACCCCGTCGGCGCGCACCCTGCGCGCATTGCTGTGTACCGGGCCGGCCACGGATACGACTGATGGCGGCATCTACACCGGCGTCGTGCGCGAGGTGGGGACCGGCACGCCATTGCCCAACGCGCGAGTGCTCGCCTTCTGGAACGACATTTCCGTGGCGAAGGGTGCCAGGCGGGTGCGCGCGCTGCGGCGTGGCGCCGTCGTGCGCACCGACGCGGACGGTGTGTTTCGCCTCTGTGGACTGCCCGTGGGCCTCGCCATGGATGTGCAGGCGCAGTACGACACGGCGCGCTACACGGGTGTCGTCCGCCTGGCGATTCCGGCGTCCGGCGTGCTGGTGCGCGGCATGCTGGTGGACACGGCGCCGGGCGCGCGGCGACTGGGACGCGTCGCGGGAAGGGTGACCGCTGACGGCGAGACCTCGCTGGCCGCTGCGCACGCCTGGAGCGCCGATGGGTCGCGCTCTGCCCTGACGGATGCCAACGGACGCTTTGCGCTCGACAGCCTGCCGCTCGGCACCCAGGCGATCACGGTCACGAAGGTGGGCTTCGCGCCCCTCGACACGGTGCTGGACATCGGCGGCGCCGGCCCCGCAGTACTTGTGGCGCGCATGTCTCCCCTCGGCGTGATGCTCGATTCCATTCGCACCATTGCGACGCGGGCGGCCGACAACGTGCAGCTCAGCGCCGTGGCGCGCGGCTTCAACGACCGCAAGGCCGCCGGGTTCGGCGTGTTCCTGACGGCCGATGAGATCGCGCGGCGCGACCCACCGCGCACGTCCACGCTGTTCAACTTCGTGCGCGGCTTCCATGTTGCGACCGATCCGCAGCAACTCGACTTCCACGTCGAGTCGAGCCGCGGGCAGGTGGGGTTGCCCTCGCCTGACGGCACGCCGCGGCCCCCGTGCCGCCCCCTCGTGTACGTCAACGGGAATCGCATGCCTGACGCCGGCGACGTGGACATCGTCAGCCCGTCGGACATTCTCGGCATCGAGGTCTACCAGGTGGGGGAGCCCAGCCCTGCGCAGTTCCCCACGGGCCAGTGCGGCGCCGTGCTGATCTGGACGCGATAGCGGGCGCGCGCGAGATGCGCGCCGGTTCTACGCGGTGCCCGACGTCAGTTCGCGCGCTCGAGCACGAGCATGACGCCGTACGACGCGCGGCCGTACGAGCGCGCATAGTCCCACTCGGCGATGCGCTCGAACGCCCGGCGCACCGGGTGATCGGCCATGCCGCGGCGGTAGAACGGCCAGCACAGCCAGTCCATGAGCGGAAAGAGCGCGAGTCCGCCCCACTCCACGGCACCCCAGTTCCATCCGTCGCCGGCCAGTGCGCACAGCTCGTCGAGCGTGAAGTGATGGTGCCATTCGACGGAGCGGCCGGCGGCAGCGTACGACGCGTCGCGCTGCCCGCGCCCGACGACACGCCGATACACGCCCGGCAGTCGCAGGCGCATGTTGTTGGAGTCCATCCACGCGAACCAGCCCGCGTGCGGCACGGTGAGGATGAGCCGTCCGCCCGGCTGCAGCACGCGTCGCATCTCGCGGAACGCACGCGCGCGAAGGTCGGCGGGCACGTGCTCCAGCACCTCGATGCAGGTCACGTACTGGAACGACGCGTCGGCGAACGGGAGCGACTCGGCGCCCGCGTGATGCAGCTCGGCCGCGGGCGCATTGGTGCGCGCCGTGGCCAGCGCATCGGCGTTGAAGTCCACGCCGGCCAGGCGCGCGCCGGGATACAGGCGCGCGCAGTCGCGCAGCCACGCGCCGACGTTGCAGCCGACGTCGAGCAGCGAGTGAACCGGCGGCGTGATGTGCGCGGCGACGTGCACGTCAGCGCGGGGCGGGGGTCAGGCGCCGGCGCGGCCGCCGCGCGCGAGGCGCAGCGTGAGGTGGCGCTTCACGTCGGGCCATTCGCCGGCCAGGATGCTGTACATCACGCTGTCGCGCACGGTGCCGTCGCGCCGGGCCTGGTGGTGGCGCAGCACGCCGTCGCGCTTCGCGCCGAGTGCCTCGATGGCGCGCTGCGAGCGGAAGTTGAAGTTGTCGGTACGCAGCCCGACGACCTGGCAGCCGAGCGTCTCGAAGGCGTGGGTCATCAGCAGGAGCTTGCACGTCGTGTTCACGTGGCTGCGCTGCCAGCGCGCGGCGTACCAGGTATAGCCGATCTCCACGCGATCGATGGCCGGCACGACGTCGTGGTAGCGCGTGGTACCGATGACCTGGTTGGTGGAGAGCTCGCGTACCGCCCACGGGAGCATGTGGCCGGCGGCCTGCCCGTCGAGCGCGCTGGCGATGTAGTGCGCGGCGGTACCGGGCGCGGGCACTGACGTGTACCAGAGCTCCCACAGGTTGCCGTCAGCGGCGGCCGCGGAGAGCGCGGGCTCGTGGTCGGGCGTGAGGGGCTCGAGCCGGATGGAATCGAGCTCGAGCGTGACCGGGGCGAGGGTGATCATGGCCTCAATACTACGTCATTCCTGCCATGCCTGCCGCATTTGCCCTGCGCCGCGCCCTCCTTGCAAATTCCGTACAGCCCACCCGCGCCCGAGGTGACGCCTTCCCTCGGCGCCCTGCATATTCTCCCTTATCCCTTTTCCAACCCAACGACATGATGAAACGCATCCTCTCCGTCGCCGCAACTGGCGCCGCCCTTGCCCTCGCTGCCGCACCGGCGGCGCGCGCGCAGGACGGGGTCGTGCCGGCGCCGGCCACCAAGCTGCCGCTCAAGCACGCGCCGCGCCCGACGACGGCGGCGATCACGCCCGCGGACCTCATGACGCGGCTCTACATCTTTGCCGACGACTCCATGCAGGGCCGCGAGGCCGGCACGATCGGCAACGTGAAGGGCACGGACTACATCGCCAGCGAAGTGAAGCGCATGGGGCTCGTCCCCGCCGGCGACAACGGCACGTACTTCCAGACCATCCCGTTCAAGACGCGCGCGGTGGACGCGAACTCCAAGGTCGTGGCCGGCGGCACCACGCTGGCCTACGGCCAGGATTGGGCGGTGCTCGGCAGCAGCGGCGTGCACAAGGCAAACCTGGATGTCGTCTTTGGCGGCGTGCTGGGCACGGAGAACCTGATCTCGCCCGAGGCAGCCGCGGGCAAGCTGGTGGTGTTCAACCTCGCGAACCCGGCGGCGATGCGCGCCAGCCCGGCGATGAGCGCGATTGCCCGGAGCGCGGCCTTCGTGGCCGTGATCGCGCCGCCGATGTACATGCAGTATTTCGGCCGCCCTTCGCAGTTCGTGGACGATCCGTCGGCCGCCGCTCCGCAGCAGCCGACGATGATGTTCATGAGCGCCGAGGGCGCCGCGAAGCTCTTCGAGCAGCCGCTGACGCAGCTCACGCCGGGCGCCGCGGGCAAGGCGACGTCGGTGGACGTGGACATCAACGTCACGCCGGTGCCGTACCCGGCGCGCAACGTCGTCGCGATCCTGCCGGGCAGCGATCCCAGGCTCAAGAATGAGTACGTCGCGATCGGCGGGCACAATGACCACATCGGGTTCAACATGCACCCGGTGGACCATGACTCCATCCGCATCTGGAACCACATCGTGCGCCCCGAAGGCGCGGACGACGGCGGCAAGCAGGCCACGCCGGCGGAGCAGGCCGAGGTGAACAAGCAGCTCGCCGAGTGGCGCGCGGCGCACCCGGGCACGGCGCGGCTGGACTCGATCTCCAACGGCGCCGACGATGACGGCACGGGCTCGGTGAGCGTGCTCGAGATCGCGGAGAAGCTCGCGTCGCTGAAGCCGGCGCCCAGGCGCTCCATCCTGTTCGTCTGGCACGTGGGCGAGGAGAAGGGGCTGCTCGGCTCCGCTTACTTCACCGACCACCCGACCGTGCCGCGCGACTCGATTGTGGCGCAGCTCAACATGGACATGGTGGGCCGCGGTGACGCATGGGACGAGACGGGCCGCACCAAGGAAGGGAAGCCGATCCACGGCAACCCGGACTACCTGCAGCTCGTGGGCTCGCGCCGCCTGTCCACGGAACTGGGCGACCTGATCGAGAAGGTGAACAAGGACGATCACCACAACCTGGACTTCGACTACTCGATCGACGCCGACGGGCACCCGGCCAACATCTACTGCCGCAGCGACCACTACGAGTATGCGCGCTACGGCATCCCGATCACGTTCTTCACGACGGGGCTGCACTCGGACTACCACCAGGTGACCGACGAGCCCGAGTACATCGACTACGAGCACATGGCGCGCGTGGACAACCTGATCGAGGACGTGGCGGTGCACGTCGCGAACCTGGACCACCGCGTGGTGGTGGACCACCCGAAGCCCGATCCGCACGGCGCCTGCCGGCAGTAAGGGCTCACGCAATGAAGACGGCCGCCGGGGCGCATGCTCCGGCGGCCGTCTCGCATTCAGTGCCCGGCGGAGATGCCGAGCCCGAAGTAGAAGTTGCGTCCGGGCGCGGGTTCGTAGTAGCGCCCGCGCGCGGCGTTGATCACCACGGACGAGACGTAGCGCGCGTCGAACAGGTTGTTCACGGCGACGAACGGAGAGAGCCGCGATGCAGGGCCGCGGCCGTGCCAGCCGATGCGGACGCCGACCGTGGTCCACGCGGCGGTGCGCGTGTCGAGCGTGTCGTCCACCAGGTAGCCGGCGGCGTGCGACAGGTCGAGGTCGGCCCATGTGCCGGCGAGCGACGCCGGCTCCGCGTGCAGCAGCAGGTACAGCCACTGCGGCGGGATGCCCGGCAGCTGGCGCCCGGCCAGGTCGTGTCCCGCGCCCTGGTAGCGCGTGTAGCGGAAGTCCGAGTACGTATACGATCCGGACAGGGAGATGCCCGGCGCAACGCTCCACTGGGCGCCCGCTTCCACGCCGCGGTGGCGCGAGCGGCCCGCGTTCCGGTAGAAGGTACGCCCCGGGGACGACGGCTCCTCGAAGGCGATCAGCTCGTCGCGCACGTTGAGCTGGTAGGCGGCGAGCGACCATGAAAGATGCTCGTCGAGCGACTGGCGGAGCCCGACTTCGTAGTTCGTCGCCTGCTGCGGGTTGAGCGATGGGTTGAAGCCGCCGGCCGTGTCGGGGCGGTTCGCCAGCTCCGTCGTGGTCGGTGTCTCGAACGACGTGCCGACCGTGGCGTACACGCTGGTGGTGGCCGTTGCGCGAAACACCGCGCCGCCGGTGAAGCTCGGCGAGTGCATGTCGCGCTGGCCGGAGTCGTCCGGGTTGGTGGCGCTCACGAGGTGGTCCTGCACGCGGAACGACACGTGATCGTAGCGTGCGCCGGCGTTGAGCGTGAGCCGTGGCAGCACGTCGGCGGCGACCTGCACGAACGGGCCGACCTCCCGCACCTTCTCGCGCTGGTCCAGCGAGCGTACGGGCGTCGGCGCGCCGGCGTTGATGCCGTAGTTGACGCGGTCGTCGCGCTGCTCCTGCGCATCCACGCCCGCCGCGATGGACGACGACATGCCGCGCCAGGTGAACGGGCGCGTGAGGGACGCGCGCACGCCGTCGGAGTTGCGGCGCAGGTCGATGTAGGCGTAGGTCTGCGGGTTGCGCAGCGTGCGCGTGAGCCCGAACAGCGTGACGGACGCCTCGCCCCCGCCTGCCAGTTGTCGGGCGACGGTGACGCCGCCCTGCGCCTGGCTCACGGCCTTGCCCGCGTCGGTGCTCAGGTTGATCGCCGCGGCGGAGTCGCGATTGACGGCGAGCTCCGGCGCGGTGAGCGCGCCCGGATTGTCCGCGCGCGGCTGGTCGCCCACCGCCAGCGTGCTGCGGATGGTCCACGCGCTGCCCACGGGAAAGTTGAGCCGCGCATTGACGTTGCGCAGGTCGGCTGCGCTGTGCTGGCGCGGTCCGTCGGATGTCGTCCGCGAGAGCGTGACCTGCGCGACGCCGTTGCCCACCGGCGCGCGCGTGGTGCTCAGGTACTTGAGCCAACCACCGCCGTCCGCCGAATACGTGCCGCCGGTGACCTGCACATCCTCGGTGAGCCACTGTGGCGGCACCGGGTTGCTCCAGATGCTGATCACGCCGCCGGCGGCATTCCCGAACAGTGCCGATGACGAGCCGCGCTCCACCTGCAGCCGGTCGGCCTCGCCGAGTTCCAGGTTGGTGAGCTGTCCCTGGCCGTCGGGGAGCGTCTGCGGGATGCCGTCCAGCAGCACCTTGATGCCGCGGATGGCGAACGCCGAGCGCGCCCCGAAGCCGCGAATGGAGACGCGCTCGTCGAGCGAAAAGTTGTAGCGGTTGGCCGCGTACACACCCGGGATCAGCGCCAGCGACTCATCGAGTCCGAGCGTCGCCCGGCCCTGCGAGATCTGGGCGCGTGAGAGATCCTGCACGGCGCCGGCAACGTGATCCGCAGGCCGGTCGCTGCGCGTCGCGGAGACCGCGATGGGCGGAAGTTCGTGCCGTCGCGTGGAGTCGGCGGCGGAGTCGGGGACCGCGCGCGGTCTCGCCTGCGCCGCGCACGGCGCCGCCGCGACGAGCAGCGCGCCGATTGCCACGCCCACGCGGACGCGTACCATCGTCACCGGTCGCATGCCTTACAACGTAGGGCGCGGGAACCGTGGGCGCGACGGGCCGGGGATGAGCGGGACGGGGCCGGGACCGGCGGGACGCGATCGGAACCGGCGGGAGGCTCGGCGGGTGCGCCGGCGCGTCAGCCGGCGAGCTTCACCAGCTTGTGCTCCACGCGGCGGGCCTCGTCGCCGGCGCCGAGCGAGGCGAAGATGCGACGGGCGCGCTCGAGGTAGCCTTCGGCTTCCTCTGCCGTGCCCACGTGCTCCTTGAAGCTGCCGTATTCGGAGAAGATGCGGGCGTGCAGCAGGGGGGACGCATCGGTGATGGCCGCGAGCTGCAGCGCCTGCTCGAAGAACACGAAGCCGCCGTCGTCGCGCTGCAGCCCGCAGAGCGTTCCCATGAGCACGTAGATCTCCACGAGCCGGGCG
>DASZRI010000082.1:0-8112 GCA_035549215.1 Gemmatimonadaceae bacterium
GACGCTCGGCTTCCTTCACCCACGCGTCCGAGTAGTTGTTGCCCTCGAAGCGGATGTTCTTCGTCGCGCGGAACACGGGACGCACCACCTTCAGCACGGCGTCGTCCACCTTCTTCGTCTTCTTTAGCTCCGCCCGCAGCGACTCGGTCAGCTCGCCGATCGCCTCGGCCACCGCCGCGTTCAGGAGGCACACGGGGAACGCGATGCTCGCCGACGAGCCCACCGCGCGGAACTCGAACTTGTTCCCGGTGAACGCGAACGGCGACGTGCGGTTCCGGTCGGTATTGTCCTTCGCGATGTCCGGTAGCGTGGCCACGCCCAGCTTGATCATCGCCTGCTCGGCGCTGCCCACGGCCTTGCCCTCGGCGATGCTGTCGATCACGCGCGTCAGCATCTGTCCCATGAACACGCTGATGATCGCCGGCGGCGCCTCGTTGGCGCCCAGGCGATGCTCGTTGCCCGACGACGCAATGCCGGCGCGCAGCAGCCCGGCGTGACGATGCACGCCCTGCAGCACCGCGGCCAGGAAGAGCAGGAAGCGGACGTTCTGGTGCGGCGTCTTGCCCGGCTTCAGCAGGTTGAACCCGTCCAGCTCCGGCTTGTCGGCCGAGATGGACATGGACCAGTTGCAGTGCTTGCCCGAGCCGTTGATGCCCGCGAACGGCTTCTCGTGCAGCAGCGCCTGCAGCCCGTGGCGCAGCGCCACCTTGCGCAGCGTCGCCATCACGAGCTGGTTGTGGTCCACCGCGATGTCGGTCTCCTCGTACATCGGCGCCATCTCGAACTGCGACGGCGCCACCTCGTTGTGCCGCGTCACGATCGGCACGCCCAGCTTGTACAGCTCGTGCTCCACCTCGGCGATGCACGCCTGGATGCGCTCCGGGATGCCCGCGAAGTAGTGGTCCTCGAGCTGCTGGCCGCGCGACGGCCCAGCGCCGAGCAGCGTGCGGCCCGCCATCACCAGGTCGGGACGCAGCGCGTAGTACGAGCGGTCGATCAGGAAGTACTCCTGCTCCGCACCCATCGTGGTGTACACGCGGTGCACGCCACGGTCGCCGAGCAGCGAGAGCAGCTCGATGGCCTTCTGGGAGAGGACGTCCGAGCTGCGGAGCAGCGGCGTCATCTCGTCCAGCGCCTCGCCGTTGTAGCCGATGAACACCGACGGGATGCACAGCGTGCGCACGCCGCCCGACTCGACGATGAACACCGGGCTCGCCGGGTTCCACGCCGTGTAGCCGCGCGCTTCCCACGTGGCGCGCAGCCCGCCCGACGGGAAGCTGCTCGCGTCCGGCTCGCTCTGGATGAGCTGCGACCCCGTGAAGCTCTCCATCGGCTGGCGGTTCTCGTCCAGCGTCAGGAACGCGTCATGCTTCTCGGCCGTGAGCCCGGTCTGCGGCTGGAACCAGTGCGTGAAGTGCGTCACGCCGCGCGAGATGGCCCAGTCCTTGATCACCTGCGCCACGGTGGGCGCGATCTCGAGGTCGAGCTTCTTTCCCAGGCGGATGGACGCGACGAGCTTGTCGTACACGCTCGCCGGCAGCTTGTCGCGCATCTGCCGCGCGCCAAAGGTGTTCACGCCGAAGTACGCCGACGTGGGCGAGGGCATGGGGGACTTGGGCAACATTGGCGCGCGAGCGATGACGTCGCGCAGGGCAGCGGTGCGTGGCTTGGGCATGGTCGTGGGCGGTGTCGGCGGTGGCGAGGGCGCTGGCTACCTAATGAAGTGGCGGAACGGGCGAACATCCGGGGCGATAATATTTCTGTGCATTTTCCGCACCCGGACACCGAAAAATAAGAGTCCAGATGCCGAAAAGCTACCAGATGTACCAGAAATCGTGCAAGAAATGCACGAAATGGACGTCAGTCCGTCAATTTCGGCCTATTCCAGCCGCCCAAGCTCCCTCAGCCGGGGGACTGTCCGGGAGACCACCCCCACCACCCCCAGGGAAGCCAGCCCGCCCAGGATCACGGCCGGGACGGTGCCCAGCAGCCGGGCGGTGAGCCCGGACTCAAAGGCGCCGAGCTCGTTGGACGACCCGATGAAGATCGCGTTCACGGCCGATACGCGGCCGAGCATCTCCGGCGGCGTCATGAGCTGCAGCAGCGTGGAGCGGATGACGACGCTGATGTTGTCGGCCATGCCGCTCACGGCGAGCAGCACGAGCGAAAGCATGAAGCTCTTCGACAGCCCGAAGCCGACGATCGCGATGGCGAACGTGCCCACGGCGTAGAGCATCGTGCGGCCCGCGCGCTCGAGCGGCGCGCGGTGCGCCAGGTACACGGACATGAACACCGCGCCCACCGCGGGCGCCGCGCGCAGGATGCCAAGTCCCTGCGGGCCCACCTTCAGGATGTCCGACGCGAACACCGGAAGCAGCGCCTCGGCGCCGCCGAGCAGCACGGAGAAGAGGTCGAGCGTGAGCGCGCCGAGGATGACGGGTTCCTGGAAGACGAAGCGGACGCCCGTCTTGAGGCTCGTGGCAAGGTCCTCGTCACGCGCTGGCGTGTGTGAGGGCGTGTAGCGGATGAGGGCGAACGTGACGAGCGCGACCGACATGAGCACGACGTCGGTGGCGTACGCGACGGTGGCGGAGGCGAAGCCGTAGATGAGTCCGCCCACGGCGGGGCCGGCGATGGACGCTGACTGCCAGGTGGAACTGCGCCACGCGGACGCGTTGGCGTAGCTCTCGCGCGGAACGATCTCGGCGGTGAGCGCGTTGCGCGCGGGCTGGAGGAAGGCGCGCGCGATGCCGCTCACGAAGATGACGGCGTAGAAGGTGCGCGCGCCGTGCTGCGCGAGGAACGCCGGGTGGAGGCTGACGGCGAGGAACGCGATGGAGCAGCCGAGGAGTGCGACGAGCGCCGCGAGGGAGATGGTGCGGCGGTTGACGCGATCGGCGGCGTGTCCCGCGGGGAGGGCGATGGAGAGGTAGGGGAGCGCCTCGGCCAGTCCGATGAGCCCGAGGGAGAGCGGGTCGTGCGTGATGGCGTAGATCTGCCATCCGACGACGATGCCCTGGATCTGGGCGCCGAGGGTCATCGTGAAGAGGGAGACGATGAACCATCGGTAGCTGGGGAGGCGCAGGGACGCGTAGGCGTCGCGGGGCGCGGACATGGGTGGAGGGAGGATAATCGGATGATGGGCGGGGATGAAGCGGCGGCGGCGTGCGGGCGGCTGGGTGGCGGGCTGTCCCGGGGGGAGAGGCGGGGTTGGCTTGAGGGGTGGGAGGGGAGGGGCTAGGTTTCGGGCGACGGCGCCGTAGCCAAGTGGTAAGGCAGCGGTCTGCAAAACCGCTATTCGCCGGTTCGATTCCGGCCGGCGCCTCTTCATATAGGAAGGACAGGGATGGGAAACGCGCACGCCCCGTGGCCGGGAAGGCCACGGGGCGTGGTGCGTTCCTGGGGGGCGCGCGATCAGTGGCCTGGCGCTGTTCCCGCGTTCCGGTTCGGCGGCTCCACGCCGAGCAGGTTGTGCACGAAGTAATCCCACCGCTTGAGGTCGCCGTAGTCGCCGCCGCTCGTGTGGTCGGCGCCCGGGATCACCAGCAGGTCGAAGTACTTGTGCGCCTTGATCAGCGCGTTGACCACCTGCATGGTGGTGGACGGGTCCACGTTGGTGTCCATCTCGCCGACGTAGAGCATCAGCTTGCCCTGCAGCCGCCAGGCGTTGTCCACGTTCGATGACGCGGCGTACTCGGGACCGATGGGCCAACCCATCCACTGCTCGTTCCACCACAGCTTGTCCATGCGGTTGTCGTGCGAGCCGGCCGCCGACACCGCCACCTTGTAGAACTCGGGATGGAACAGCAGTGCGCCGGTGGAGCTCTGCCCGCCCGCCGAGGTTCCGTAGATCCCGACGCGACTGATGTCGTAGTACGGATACCTTGCCGCCGCGGCCTTGTGCCAGAGGATGCGGTCGGGGAATCCCGCGTCCGCCAGGTCCTTGTACGCCACGTCGTGGAACGCCTTCGAGCGGTTCGAGGTGCCCATGCCGTCGATCTGCACGACGATGAACCCGAGCTCCGCGATCTGCTGCATGCCGAGCTGCGTGCCGAAGGTCTTGGGCACGAACGAGTCCTGCGGGCCGGCGTAGATGTTCTCGACCACGGGATAGCGGCGCTTCGGGTCGAAGTTCGTGGGACGGATGATCACGCCCCAGATGTCCGTCTTTCCGTCGCGTCCCTTGGCGACGAACACCTCGGGCGGCTTCCAGCCCGTGGCGTAGAGCGCGGTTGCGTCGGCCTTCTCCAGCGGCATCACGAGCCCGTCGTCGCTCGCGCGGTGCAGCTCGGCAACGGGCGGCAGGTCCACGCGTGACCACACGTCCACGTAGTACTGCATGTCCGGCGAGTAGGTGACGGCATGCATGGCATCGGCGTGCGTGAGCTGCACGAGCCCGCTGCCATCGAAGTTGATGCGATAGTACTGCACGAAGTACGGGTCGGTCTTCGGGTCCATGCCGCTGGCGTGGAACCAGACCTGGCGCTTGACGGTGTCCACCATGTCCACGCCGCGCACGACCCACGGCCCCTTGGTGATCTGGTTCTTCACCGTGCCGGTGGCGCCGTCGTACAGGTACAGGTGATTCCACCCGTCGCGCTCCGACATCCAGATGATCTCGCGGCCGTCGTCAATGTCGTAGCGGTACTTCTTGGCCGAATACTCGAAGAAGGTCGGCGACTCCTCGTCGATCACGGCGCGCGTGCGCCCGGTGCCGGCGTCGGCCTCGATGACGCGGTACGCCTGGTGGCCGCGCTGGTTGTACTCGAACGTCACGCTGCGGCTGTCACGCCGCCAGTCGAGCGGCGACATCTGGTACGCGTTCGGGAACAGCGAGTCGCTCACGTTCACCTGGCGTCGCGCCTCGACGTCGAACAGCACCGGCCACCCGCGATCCACGGGGTCGCCCGGCTTGCTGTAGTAGCGTGACAGGTAGAGCGGCTGGAGCTGGCTCTCGGGCGACGATTCCACGTAGTGCACTTCGCGCGGATAGCCCGGGACGATGCGATAGACTGCGATGTGCCGCGAGTCGGGCGACCAGGCGAGCGTGCGCTCGTGGTATGCGTTCCCCTCGGAGCCGTCGGTACTGAGGTAGAAGCCCTCGCCGCCGGCGGCGGGCGCGACGTACACGTTGTAGTTGCGGATGCGTGCGATCCACTTGCCGTCCGGGGATGCGCGACCCGACGTATCCTCGGCGGGCAGCGAGCCGTAGAGCGCACCGCCCACGCCGGCGAAAAACCGGCGCTCGTTGTCAGGCTCGGCGTTCGCGCAGGTATATGAGTCCAGCGAACAGCGCACGCGCGTGGGGCCGATGCTGGCGACGATCGCGCGTTCGTGATCGGTGAACTCGAACGTGACAAAGGGGAGCGAGTCTCCGACAACAGGGTGGTGCAGGAGGGCCGCCAGCCCCGAGGCCAGTCGTGCCTGGTCGAACGCCGGGCGCTTCTGCTGCGTGGACACGTCGACGACGACGTAGTCCGCGCCGGTGCGCGTCGTCCTGCGGTACCAGAAGCGCGACGTGGAGTCCACCCAGTGGACCTGGTCCACCGCGTTCAAGATGGCGTGCTGATACCGTGCGCGAAGTCCCTCGGCGCGCGCGTAGTCAGCCGCGGTGCCCTGCGCCACGAGCGGCGCCAGCGGCGCCACGGCGAGGGCGACCGTCAGGAACGAGTGCAGCGCGAACCAGCTCGAACGGTGCGAAGGGCGGAGCGTGCAGTGCATGGGGCGCCGGCCGTGGGATGGGGATGCACCACGTTACGCGCCGGGGGTGCCCTCGTCCAGCAGTTCGCGCAGGGTGCGGAGCATCGCGTCCGCCGTGTACGGCTTGGACACGAAGTGGCGCACGCCGGCGCCCATCGCCTTGGCCACGCTGTCGTTGAACGCGTAGCCGCTCGAGCCGATGATGCGCACGTCGGGGTCCATTGCCTTGAGGGCGAGGATCAGCGCGGGGCCGTCCATCACGGGCATCGCCATGTCGGTGATGACGGCGGCGATCTCGTCGCGCTGCCGGCGATACACGTTCAGCGCCTCGCCGCCGTGCCCGGCGACCACGACGCGATAACCGAAGCGCTCGAGGGTGCGTCGCATGATCCGGCGGATGGCTTCCTCGTCGTCCACGACCAGGAGCAGCTCTCCGCTTCCGCGCGGCACGCTCGCGTCCTGCAGCGCATCGGCGGCGGACGCATGCGCGGACGTGGCGGGCAGGTAGACATCCATGCGCGTGCCGCGGCCGGGCGCGCTGTGCACGTGCACGAACCCGCCGTGCCGCCGCACGATGGCCAGCGACGTGGAGAGGCCGAGTCCCGTGCCCTTGCCCACTTCCTTGGTGGTGAAGAAGGGCTCGAAGATGCGCTCCTGGATCTCCTGCGGGATGCCGACGCCCGAGTCCGCGACGCGGATGCGCACGAAGTCGCCCGGGTGCGAGCCCGGGTGCATGCCGGCGTACGTCTCGTCCAGCGTCACGTTCTCGACCGAGATGTCCAGGTCGCCGCCCAGCGCCAGTGCATCGCGCGCGTTGACGCAGAGGTTCATCACCACCTGGTGGAGCTGCGTGGTGTCGGCGTGCACGCTCCACAGCGCCGGTGCGACGTTGACGCGGATGACGATGTCCTTGGGGAAGGTCTCGCGGATGATCTTCTCCGCGTCGCGCACGACCTCCGCCGGGCTCACGACGCGCCGGTGGCCCTCGACGCCGCGCGCAAACAGCAGCACCTGGCGCACGAGGTCGGCGCCGCGCAGCGCGCTGCGTTCCATCGTCGCCAGCAGCTCCAGGCGGTCGGGGTCGGCGTCGTCCATGCGCAGCAGCTCGATGGCCGTGAGGATGGGGGACAGCACGTTGTTCAGGTCGTGCGCAATGCCGCCGGCCAGCGTGCCCAGGCTCTCGAGCCGCTGCGCGGCGAGGACCTGCGTCTCCAGCCGCTTGCGCTCGGTGATGTCCTGCAGGGCGCCGTGCATCCCGATGATACTGCCCGACTCGTCGCGCTCGGGCTCGGCGATGGTGCGCACCCACACGCGCCGGCCGGCCGTCGTGATCAGCTCGAGCTCGGCGTCATATGGAATGCCGTCGCGCGTGCACCCCTCGTACAGGCGGCGCATCGTGTCGCGGTATTCGGGGGCGTAGAAGTTGATGGCTGCTTCCAGCCCCGGTGCTTCGCCGGGGTGCAGGCCGTGGATGGCGAACGTTTCCTCGGACCAGCGACGCGTGCCGTCGCGCAGGTCCACGCTGAACCATCCCAGGCGGCTGAGGCGCGAGGCGACGCGGAGCAGCGCCTGATCGCGCTCGTGGTCGGTGCCCAGGTGGAGCGGGAGGGGTCCGTTGCGAGGCGGCGCGGAGCCGCGATCCGGGAGGGACACGAAAGGAGCGCGTTGGAGCGGAAGGAGCCCGGCCCGGCGTCGGAGCGTGGGCGCACCACGGCCAGAAGATAGGGCGCGAATGCCTCGCCGCGAAAGGGTGGCCATCGGCCCGATTCGTGCATCGGGAAGCCCTCGTGACGCGGGTTTACGGAAACTTCACGCACAGGCGTTTGCCGTGGGTGGCCGTGGCGCTGGTCCTGGGGTGCGGAGAGGGAGGGCACGCCACCGCGCCGACGACGCCGGCAGCCGATTCGCCGGCGCCGGTGGGCGCGATCGTCGCCGTCTCGCCGGCGCAGCTTCGCGACACCGTGGCACACACCGTGCCGGTGGTGGTGCGGGTCGTGTCCGCGACCGGAGCCGGGCTGCCCAACTACGTGGTGCACTTCACCACGGCGGGCACGGGAGGCACGGTGTCGCCCACGACGGTGGTGTCCGATGCGGCGGGGTCGGCCGCCGCGGCGTGGACGCTGGGGCAGGCGGCGGGGGGCGACACGCTGATCGCCAGCGTGGGGCCGCGCACGACGCAGGTGGTCGTTGCGACAGCCGTAGCGGCGGCGCCGGCACGGTTCGCGCTCGTCTCGGGCGACGCGCAGTCGGACACCGTCGGTGCGCCACTCGCGACGCCGATCGCCGTGCGCGTGACGGACGCCTTCGGCAACGCGGCGCCGGGCGCATCGGTGCAGTTTGCGGTAGCGTCGGGGCACGGCGCGCTCAGCGCTGCTGTGTCGCTCACCGACAGCACGGGCGTCGCGTCCACGC
>DASZRI010000083.1:0-3689 GCA_035549215.1 Gemmatimonadaceae bacterium
TCGCCCCGCTGCCCGTGATCCGCGGCGACCCGATCCGGCTGCAGGAGGCGCTGTCGCTGGTGGCGTCGGCGTGCCTGGCGGGTACGGCCGACGGCGGCACGCTGCATATCGCGGCGTCCGCGAAGCCGGGCGAGCTGGGCATCGCGTTCGACGGGGGCCGCGCGGCGCCGGACGACATCGACACGGCGTGGGCGGCGCGCGTGGTGACGGCCCACGGCGGCTCGCTGCGGGCGCTGGACGCCCGCGTGGACATCCGGCTGCCGCGCTTCACGCAGGCTTAGCGCCGGGCGGGTGAACCCCGGCCGGTCCCGTATGTATAGTACGTCAATGCATGGGCTCCCCTATATCACAAATCTGATCTGATCCTGACATGCTGCTCCCGGAGATCCTCGTCGTCGCGCTGGGCTCGCTGCGCGCCAACAAGCTGCGCTCCTTCCTCACCATGCTCGGCATCGTCATCGGCATTGCGGCCGTGATCGCGATGGTCGCGCTGGGCAATGGTGCGCAGCGCTCGGTGGAGGAGCGGATCGCGAACCTGGGCACGACCCTGCTGCAGGTGAACGCGACGCGCGTGGCGCAGAACGGCGTCAAGCTCGACGTCTTCCGGCGCCTGACCTTCGAGGACGCGCAGATGCTTGCGGACAGCGCGACCGCGATCGCGGCGGTGCAGCCGCAGCAGGACACGCACGCCCAGGTCACGTTCGAGGACCACAACACGAACACGCAGGTCACCGGCACCACGGCCAACTACCTCACGGTGCGCAAGTACGAGATGGACGTCGGGCGCATGTTCACGGCGCGCGAGGACTCGGCGCGGCATCGCGTGGCGGTGGTCGGGCCGCAGGTGCTGCAGGACCTGAACATCGACAACCCGATGGACATCCTGGGGCAGGACATCCGCATCAACGGCATCCAGTTCCAGGTGATCGGCGTGCTCAAGTCCAAGGGCTCGTCCACGCCGTGGGGGAACCCGGACGACCAGGTGCTCGTGCCCTCGCAGACCGGGCGCTTCCGCATCTTCGGCACGGACAACCTGAACGACATCATGGCCACGTCGGTGGATGAACAGTCCATCCCGCTCGCGATGGCGCAGATCGAGCACTTCCTGAGGCGCACGCACAAGCTGATGCCCGGGCAGGAGGACGACTTCCGCATCCGCAACCAGAGCGACTTCCTGACCACGATGGGAGAGACGACGCAGGTCTTCACGATGCTGCTGGCCGGCGTGGCGGCGGTGAGCCTGCTCGTGGGCGGCATCGGCATCATGAACATCATGCTGGTGTCCGTCACCGAGCGCACCCGCGAGATCGGCATCCGCAAGGCGCTCGGCGCCACGCGCCAGGTGATCCTGACGCAGTTCCTGATCGAGGCGGTGGTGCTCTGCCTGGCCGGCGGCGCGATCGGCGTCGGGCTTGGTGTCGGCTCGTCGCTGGTGCTGCGCGATGCGTTCTCGTGGAACACCGCCGTCGGCCCGGCGTCGGTGGGGATCGCGTTCGGCTTCGCGGCCCTGGTCGGCGTGCTGTTCGGCGTCTGGCCGGCGCGGCGCGCCGCGGTGCTCGACCCGATCGTCGCGCTGCGCTACGAGTAGCCGGGCGCACGCATCGCGGGGCGACACGGTGCGCGCGTCGCATGGCGCGGCGCGCGTCCCGGCACGTATCTTGAGCGACGGCGCCCAGTCGGGCGCCGTCGCGTTTCCTTCCCTTCCCCTTTGCATCCATGACTGCATCCCGAATCCTGCGCGGCTCGCTCGCGCTCGTTGCCGTGGCGGCGTGCGCGCGCGGCACGACCTCTTCCAGCATCGCCCCGAGCCCGGCATCCGCCGCGCGATCCGCGACCGGCGCCCAGGTCGTGACCGCCGCGAGCGTGCGCTCGATCCTGTCGGCCCTTGCCGACGACTCCATGCAGGGACGCGGGACGGGCACCGTCGGCTCGGAGCGCGCGGCGCGCTTCATCGCCGGCCGGATGCAGGACATCGGCCTCGTGCCGGCCGGCGACAGCGGCTACTTCCAGCGTGTGCCGATGGCACTCGCGCAGGGGCGGCGCGGCATGTCGCCGACGCTGCTCCCGTCGTTCGACGCGCTGGACACGATTCCCGCGGCGCGCCGGCTGCACGGCGTGAACGTGGTCGGCGTCCTGCCCGGCAGCGACCCGGCGCTTTCCAATGAAGTTGTGCTCATCGACGCGCACTACGATCACCTGGGCATCCGCACGGTGGGACGCGACGGCAAGCCGCTGCCCGCGGGCTCCGACACGATCTACAACGGCGCCGACGACGACGGGTCCGGCACGACCGCCGTGCTCGAGATCGCGCGCATGATGAAGGCGGGGGCGCCGCCGAAGCGCACGATCGTCTTCCTCACCACCACGGGAGAGGAAGTCGGGCTGCTCGGCACGCGCTGGTACATCGAGCATCCCGTGCGCCCGCTGGCGCAGACGGTGGCGAACATGGAAATCGAGATGATCGGCCGGCCGGACTCGCTGGCCGGCGGGCCGGGCAAGGCGTGGCTCACAGGCTACGAGCGGTCCACGATGGGCGACATGCTCGCGGCCAACGGCATCCCGATCGTCCCGGACCGGCGCCCCGACCAGCATTTCTTCGAGCGGAGCGACAACATCGCCTTCGCGCGCATGGGGATCCCGGCGCACACGCTGTCGAGCTTCAACCTGCACGCGGATTACCACCAGCCCAGCGACGACATCACGAAGGTGGACTTCGATCACATGGCCGGCGTCATCAACGCGGCCGTGCGCGCCGTGGAACTGCTGGCCACCGGGCCGAAGCCCGAGTGGCATCCGGGTGGACGCCCGGAGGCGCCCACCCGCCGCTGACGCTCAGATGTACCGGGACGGGTTGTACAGGCACAGCCCGTCCACGACCTGCAGCGGCTCGCTCTCGTCCTTCCGGATGCCGCGGAGCACGTTGGCATACGCGGACAGCGGGCCGACCAGCCGGTACGAGGCGCCATGCCGTCGTGCATGTGGCACGGATGCAACGCATGCGCGCCCGTCGAAACGGCGACGAGTCGGAGGGCCAGGAGCAGCCCGAACGCGCGGCGACGGGGCGAGTGACGCATGTGGGAGGCAATGCAATCGGCCCCCGCCCAGCGCGCCTTTGTGCGGCGTGAATCTTGCCGCGCTGGGGTGCCACACCTCGGGCGGGGGTTGGCAATCAACGGGAGCACGCCACAGGCAGCGGCCGTGGAAGGGATCGGGCACGTGCGGACGTTCGCGCCCGGGGACGTTGCGCGCGTCGTCGCCCTGCGCCGCCGGATGTTCCAGCGCAGCCGGCAGCGGAGCGCGGTCGAGCTGGAGCGGTACTTCCGCGAGCGCTTCCTGGCCCATGCGCCCTTCGACGGCTGGGCGCGATCGGTGCTGCACGAAGCCGCGCCGGGACAGGTGGACGCCTTCCTCGGGTGCATGCCGCGCCTGATGATGCTTGGCGACCGGCCGCTCCGCGTCGGCATCGCAACGCAACTCATGGTGAGCCCGAGCGCCCCGCCGCTCGTGCTGCGCCGGCTGGTCGAAGCGTTCATGGAAGGCGGGCAGGACCTCGTGCTTTCCGACGCGGCGAACGATGCCGCGCGACGCGTGAGCGTCAACCGACTCGATCAGCGGGACGCTCCGTCGCACCCCGGCCGGCGTCATCACGAACTGCCTGCTGGGTGACCGGTACTGCTACTTCTCGCGGT
>DASZRI010000084.1:0-3143 GCA_035549215.1 Gemmatimonadaceae bacterium
CGGATGACGCGGTAACCGCGTCCCCGGGCCCGCGGAATGGCGCGCATGAATCCGCGACCTGGTACTACGGCACGAGGGGCCGGCGACGCGGTCGCCGGCCCCTCGCTGATTTCACGCGCGCTGCCGCTCAGTACACGAGCATCAGCGGGTTCTCGACCAGGCGCCGCAGGGTCTGCAGGAACTTCGCGCCGGCTGCGCCGTCGATGATGCGGTGGTCGCAGCTCATGGTGACGCGCAGGCGCTTGCGCACGGAGACCTGCCCGTCGTGCACCACCGGCTTCTCCTCGATGGCGCCGATGGCCAGGATGCCGGCTTCGGGCGGATTGATGATCGCCGTGAACTGGTCGATGCCGAACATGCCGAGGTTGGACACGGAGAAGGTGGAGCCGGTGTACTCCTCGGGCTTCAGCTTGCGCTCGCGGGCGCGCTTGGCCAGGTCGCGCGACTCCGCGGAGATCTGCCGCAGCGACTTCTGGTCGGCGTCGAAGATGACGGGGGTGATGAGCCCGTCCTCGATGGCGACGGCCATGCCCAGGTGCACGCGGTTGAACTCGCGGATGCGGTCGCCGAGCCAGTGCGCGTTGCACTCGGGGTGCTGGGCGAGGGCGGTGGCGGTGGCCTTCAGGATGATGTCGTTGAAGGACACCTTGAACTCGTCGCCCATCTGCGCCATGGCCGTGCGCATCTCCGCCACCCGCTCGAGGTCGAACTCGGCGGTGAGGTAGAAGGTCGGGATGGGACCGATGGACTCGCCGAGCCGCTTGGCGATGGTCTTGCGGATCTGCGTGAGCGCGATGTCCTGGTAGTCGCCCTCGCGCGCGGGGCGCGAAGGCGCGGCGACGGCAGCCGGGCGTGCGGCGCCGGCCGCGAGCGCGGCATCGATGTCGCGCTTGATGATGCGGCCGTTGGGACCGGAACCCTGGATGCCGCCGAGGTCGAGGCCCTTCTCGCTGGCCATGCGGCGCGCGAGGGGCGACGAGCGCACCTCGCCAGCGGGGGCGGGTGGCGCAGCGGGCGCAGGCGCCGCTGCAGCGGGCTGCGGGGCTGCAGGGGCCGCCGGCGCTGCCGCCGGAGCGGGAGCAGCGGGAGCGGGGGCGGCCGCCGCGGGGGCGGGAGCGCCCGCGCCCGCGACGAGCGCGTCGATGTTCTCGTCGGCGGCGGCGATGATGCCGACCAGGGTGCCAACGGGCCTGGCGTCGCCCTCGTTCACGAGGCGCTTGCGCAGCACGCCGTCGCCACGCGCGACGAGCTCCATGATGGCCTTGTCCGTCTCGACCTCGGCCAGCGGGTCACCGTTCCTGACGGCGTCGCCTTCCTGCTTGAGCCACTTGACGAGGCGTCCCTCTTCCATGGTGGGAGAGAGCGCTTCCATGAACACTTTGGTTGCCATGATCGGTCTCAGTCGAGATACATGACCTTGCGGACGGCGGCGATGGTCTTGGCCACGTCCGGCTTGGCCGCACGTTCGAGGTTCTTGGCGTAGGGCATCGGCACGTCGGCCTGGTGCACGCGGAGGGCGGGCGCGTCGAGGTGGTCGAAGCACTCACGCTGGATGACATCGGCGATGTGGCCGCCGATGCCGGCCAGTTCCCAGCCTTCCTCGAGGACGACGGCGCGGTTGGTCTTCTTCACCGAGGTGGTGATGGCCTCGACGTCGAGCGGGCGGACGGTGCGCAGGTCCACGACGTCCACGCGGATGCCGTCCTTGGCGAGCTGGTCGGCGGCCTGCAGGGCGACGAGGATCATCTTGCCGTTGGTGATGATCGAGCAGTGGTCGCCCTCGCGCTTGAGCTCCGCCTTGCCGAGGGGGATGACGTACTCCTCCTCGGGCACCTCGCCGCGGGAGTTGTAGAGCATCTCGCCCTCGAGGAAGCACACCGGGTTGTCGTCGCGGATGGCGGCCTTGAGCAGCCCCTTGGCGTCGTACGGCGTGCCGGGGGTGACGACCTTGAGGCCGGGGATGTGCATGAGCCACGACTCCCACGCCTGCGAGTGCTGGGCGGAGAGCTGCAGCGCGGCGCCGTTGGGGCCGCGGAAGACGATCGGCACGTTGTACTGGCCGCCGGACATGTAGAGCATCTTGGCGGCGGAGTTCACGACCTGGTCGATGGCGAGGAGCGCGAAGTTCCACGTCATGAACTCGATGATCGGGCGCAGGCCGACCATGGCGGCGCCGACGCCGATACCGGCGAAGCCGAGCTCGGCGATGGGGGTGTCCACGACGCGCATCTCGCCGAACTCCTCGAGGAGTCCCTTGGAGACCTTGTACGCGCCGTTATAGACGCCGACTTCCTCACCCATGATGAAGACCCGGTCGTCGCGCTGCATTTCCTCGCGCAGGGCCTGGTTGAGGGCGTCGCGGTAGGTGATGATGGGCATGTATGACGATGTGGGAAGAGCCGTGTGTGATGGCGGCGCGCGCGATCAGGCGCCGACGGAGATGACCGGTTCGCTCGTCGTCTCGACGAGGACATCCTCGAAGAGCGCCTCGAGCGGCGGCTCGGGGCTGTTGTCGGCGAAGTCCCACGCATCCTGGACGATGCGCTTGACCTCGGCGTCCAGCGCCTCGAAGTCGGCGTCGGTGAACTCGCCCGCCTCCTGCATGGTGTGGCGCAGGTGGAGGATGGGATCCTGCTTCACGTACTCCTCCAGCTCGGCCTTGGTGCGGTACGTGCCGCTCACGGCGTCGGACATCGAGTGGCCCATGAAGCGGTAGGTGCGCACCTCGAGCAGCGTCGGCGCGCCTTCCTTGCGCGCGCGCTCGATGGCGACGGCGGCCTGCTCGCGGACCTCGAGCACGTTCATGCCGTCCACGGCGGCGTGCGCGAGCCCATCGTACGCCGCGCCGCGGCGCGAGAGGTCCTTGATCGCGGCGGCGCGCTCGACGGCGGTGCCCATGCCGTAGCGGTTGTTCTCGATGACGAACACGACGGGCAGCTTCCACAGGGCGGCCATGTTCAGTGCCTCGTGGAAGGCGCCGATGTTGACCACGGAGTCGCCCATGAAGCAGACGCACACCTGGTCCCCGCCGCGGTACTTGATGGCGAAGCCGACGCCGGCGGCCACGGGCACGTGGCTGCCGACGATGCCGTGCCCGCCGAGGAAGTTCAGGCTGCGGTCGAACATGTGCATCGAGCCGCCCT
>DASZRI010000085.1:0-7185 GCA_035549215.1 Gemmatimonadaceae bacterium
AGGCCACCCTGCAGTCGGCCATGCAGGCGGTGACCGAGGGCGCCTTCTACTACATCCAGAAGCCGTTCCGCAACGACGAGCTCGTGGCCATCCTGCGCCGCGCGGCGGAGCACCGCAGCCTGCGCGTCGAGAACAAGACGCTCAAGCGGGAGATCCAGCGTCGCGAGCGGCATTTCGGCGACCGGCCCGTGGGCACGAGCAAGTCGTGGCTCGAAGTGCTGCGCCTGGCCGAGACGGTGGCGGGCACCGAGTCCACGCTGCTCATCCAGGGTGAGTCGGGCACGGGCAAGGAAGTCATCGCGCGCTACGTGCACCAGCTTTCCAACCGCGTCGAGGGGCCGTTCCTCTCGATCAACTGCGGCGCGCTGCCCGAGGGCCTGCTCGAGAGCGAACTCTTCGGCCACGTGAAGGGCTCGTTCACCGGTGCCGTGCGCGACAAGAGCGGCCTGTTCGCCGCCGCGGCGCGCGGCACGTTCTTCCTCGACGAGATCGGCGAGACGACGCCGGCGACGCAGGTGAAGCTGCTGCGCGTGCTGCAGCACCGGGAAGTCATCCCGGTGGGCGCGACGGAGGCCCAGCCGATCGACGTGCGCCTCATCGCCGCCACGAACCGCGACCTCGAGGACGAGATCAAGGCGGGCCGCTTCCGCAGCGACCTGTACTACCGGCTGAACGTCATCCTCGTGCACCTGCCGCCGCTGCGCCAGCGCAAGGACGACATCCCGCTCCTGGCCGAGCACTTCCTGGAGCGCATCGCGCAGCAGCGCGGCGAGGAGCCGAAGCGCCTGGAGAACCTTGCCCTCGAGGCGCTGCAGGAGTACCAGTGGCCGGGCAACGTGCGCGAGCTCGAGAACGCGCTGGAGCGCGCGGCCATCCTCAGCCAGGGGCCGACCATCGGCGCGGAGGCGCTCCCCGAGCGCGTGACCCACCGGGGCGCGGAGCCGCTGGTGTCGTCGCGCACGCCGCCCAACCCGACGCTGGAGGCGGTGGAACGGGCGTACATCATGTGGGTGCTGCAGACCGAGGGCGGTAACAAGTCGCGCGCTGCCGAGGTCCTCGGCATTGACCCGTCGACGCTCTATCGCAAGCTCTCCCGCTACGGCGTGGAGGCGTGACGCGCGGCACGCGCACTCGCTTCCTGCACCTTCCGGCCTACCCGAAACGACCATGCCTACCACGATCCCGCTTGGCACCGCCGCGCTGACCCCGCTCGATCCCGGGACGTGGCGCCTCTCGGTGCTCATCCCGGTATACAACGAGCGCGCCACGATCGACACGATCCTCGACCGGGTCCACGCGACGCCGATGCGCAAGGAGATCGTGTGCGTGGACGACTGCTCCACCGATGGCACGCGCGAGCGCCTCACCGAGCTCAAGGCGGCCGGGCGCATCGACACCCTGATCTTCCAGCCGCGCAACATGGGCAAGGGCGCCGCCATCCGAACGGCGATGGCCGCAAGCACCGGCGACGTGGTGATCGTCCAGGACGCGGACCTCGAGTACGATCCCGCGGACTGGGCCGTCCTCCTGCAGCCGATCATCGACGGCCGCGGCGACGCCTCGTTCGGGTCGCGCTTCCTGGGCGGGCCGCACCGCGTCCTGTACTACTGGCACTCGGTGGGCAATCGCATCCTCACCACGTTCAGCAACATGCTCACCAACCTGAACCTCACCGACATGGAGACGTGCTACAAGGCGATGCGCGGGGAGCTGGCACGGTCGCTGCACCTCACGTCCAACCGATTCGGGTTCGAGCCCGAGGTCACCTCGCGGCTGGCGCGGGCCGGCGCGCGCATCTGGGAAGTGCCGATCAGCTACTCCGGCCGCACGTACGCCGAGGGCAAGAAGATCAACTGGAAGGACGGCGTGGCCGCGTTCTGGCACATCATCAAGTACAACCTCTTCGAATGAGCCGGCGCACGTGGTGGCTGCTCGCAGCCGGCATCGCCGCGCTCGCGATCCTGGCGTCGTGGACCGGGCTGCACAACCAGTTCGCGTATGACGACGTCTACGTCGTGCAGCGCGACGCGCGCATCCATACCCTCCACGGTGCCTGGCGCCTGTTCGCGGATTCGTACTGGGGCAAGACGGCCGGCGGCGACGGCTACCGCCCGCTCACCAACATCGGCTTCGCCCTCGAATGGGCCGTGGGCAACGGCTCGCCGCTCGCCTTCCACGCCGTCAACGTCGCGCTCTACGCCGTCCTGAGCGTGCTCGTGTTCTGGGTAGCCGGGTTCGTGCTGCCCTATGTGCCGGCGTGGATCGCCGCCGCGCTGTTCGCCGTCCACCCGGTGCACGTCGAGGCGGTCGCTAACGTGGTCGGGCAGTCGGAACTTACCGTGGCGGTGCTGCTCACCCTCGCCGTGGGCCTCTACCTGCAGGCGCGGCTCGTGGGCCCCGTCTCCCGCTGGCGGCAGGCGGCGATCGCGGCCTGCTACGCGCTGGCCATGCTCTTCAAGGAGCACGGCATCGTCCTGCTGGCGCTCATCCCGGCGGCCGAGATCCTCGTCGTGCGCAGCAAGGACGGATTTTGGAAGCGGCTGGTCGCGCTGCGCCCGTTCATGCTCGTGCTCCTGCTGGTGGCCATGGGCTACCTGCTTGCACGCAGCCTGGTCCTCGTCGGGGACTTCGCCGGCTTCCAGCCCTACGTGGTCTTCCAGGGGCTGCATCTCTCCACCAGCGATCGCATCCTGACGATGATCGGCGTGGCCCCGCAGTGGGCGCGCCTGTTCCTCTGGCCCGCACGCCTGATGACGGAGTACGCGCCGCCGTACGTGGACATCGCGCAGGGGCCGAGCATCACACAGCTCCCGGGCCTCCTGCTCATGATCGGCGTGGTCGGCCTGGCGTTTACCACGTGGAAGCGTGCGCCGGCCCTCAGCTTCGGGCTGTGGTGGGTCATCATCGCGATGTCGCCGGTGTCGAACCTGGTCCTCCCGGCAGGATTCATCATCGCCGAACGCACGCTGCTCTTCCCGAGCATCGGCGCCATGCTCGCCGTGGGCGCGGTGATCCCGCAGGTCGCCAACTGGCTGTACGCCAGGCGGCTGGCGCCGGTCGGTGCCGCGGTGGCAGCCCTGCTCATCATCGCGGGCGCGTGGCGCAGCGCGGAGCGCAGCCCGGTCTGGCACGACAACAACACGCTCTTCCGCCAGGCGATCATCGACACGCCCGACAGCTACCGCGCGCACTACATGCTTGGCGCGTGGTACATCCAGAACCACCGCATGCGCGACGGAGAGGCCGAGTACCAGAAGGCGATGAAGCTGTTCCAGTTCGATCCGTTCATGGCCTTCAGCCTCGCGGAAGGATACCGCGGCTTCGGCCTCTGCAAGCCGGCCATCGATTACTACCGCTGGGCGCTCGCCATCGAGCCGTCCATGCCCATGGGGCGCCGCGAACTCGGCTACTGCCTGCTCGCCGAGTACAAGTTCGATTCGGCCAAGGTGGTCGCGCTGGACGCGATGCGGCGCGGCGGGAAGTATCCACCCCTTCACGAGATCTTTGCGAAGGCCGACAGCGCCGAGAAGTTCATGGCCGCGCATCGGCAGGGCGCGACCTCTGGCGAAATGCCCGACTCGTTGCACATCACTGCGTCCACGGCCGCGCCATCAACGGGAGCCAATCAGTCAACTCATTGATTCCCAATGAGATGGGATCGCGGCACCGTCGCGGCACCGGGGTTGCCCTTATGTCCGTCCGTCTCGCAGGACCCCACCTCAACCCGGCACTAAGATCTCAGGGGGATCAATGTCCAACAATCGCAAGGGCTTCACGCTCATCGAGCTCCTGATCGTCGTCGTCATCATCGGCATCCTGGCCGCCATCGCGATCCCGAAGTTCGCGAACACCAAGAACAAGGCGTACGTCACGGCCATGAAGTCCGACCTGCGCAACCTGGTCACGGCGGAGGAGGCCTACTTCTCCGACTCGTCCAAGTACGCGCCGGACACGACGACCGGCATGAAGTTCAAGAACTCGACGGGCGTCGCCATGCCGACGATCGCGACGGGCGCTGGCTACTGGTCGGCGACGGTCACGCACACGCAGCTCTCCGGCCACACCTGCGGCATCGGCGTCAACACGACGAACCCGATCGTGTCGACGGCCGGCGACGGCGAGCCGGTCTGCAACTGACCTGACGCTCTCGCAGCACTCGAGGGGCCGGGCGCACCAGCGCCCGGCCCCTCCTGCATTCCACCCCCGGGTTTCACCCCGCGGTGTGGCACGGTACGCGCCTCGTGCGTCATCTTTACAGCCACATGCTTCCCCGCTCGCGCGATCGCGCCCCCCGCGCCTCGACCGTGCCTCCCTCCATGCGCACGGAACTGCTCGCCAGCCTCGCCGTGCTGGCGGGCGTCGCGCTGGCCTTTGCGGTAGGCATGATCGCGCTCCTGTACGGGAACGCCGACTTCACGCACGGCGCGCTGTACCTGAGCCTCCTCGTCGCGGGGGACGTCATCGTCGTCGTTGCGTACGCGGCGCTGCTCGTCCGTCGCACCATCCTCCGGCCGCTGGACGAGGCAGTGCAGGCCGTGGAGGCCATCGCCGACGGCGACCTCGAGCGACGCGTCCCCGCGGGCGCCTCGCGCGAGTTCGCCACGCTCGCGGTCAGCGTCAACCGCATGACCGACCGCCTGCTCGAGGAGCGCGCGCACCTGCTGCGCGCCGAGAAGCTCGCGAGCGTCGGGCGGCTGGCGGCCGGCATCGCGCACGAGATCGGCAACCCGCTCGGTGCGATCAACGGCTACGCGCACCTGCTGCGCCGCAGCGCCGCCTCCGACGACGCGCGCGCCGCGGTGGACGGCCTCGAGCGCGAGGCTGCGCGCATCGACCGCATCGTGCGCGGGCTGCTCGACTACTCGCGCGCACACCCGCGCACGGCCACGCGCGTCGAGCTCAATGAGGCCGTGCAGCGCACGCGCGAGCTCCTGGCCGCGCAGGGCGTACTCAATCACGTGACGGTTGACCTCGAGCTGACCCACGACGACCTCGTGGTGCGGGCCGATGCCCACGACCTCGAGCAGGTGTTCGTGAACCTGATGCTGAACGCCGTGGATGCGATGGACGGCGCCGGCCACATCCTGGCGCGGACCACGCGCCTGGGGCGCGATGAGCTCGAGCGCGGGCTCGCCCGCCGGGCCACGGACCCCGCCCACGTCGAGCGGATGCGCGAGCCCAGCCCGCGGATCGCGCGCTGGCTGGCCGCGACGAATGCTCGCGCCATGGCCAAGGTGGTGATCGCGGACGCGGGCCCGGGCGTGCCGGCAGAGCTGTCGGAGCGCATCTTTGAGCCGTTCGTGACGACCAAGGACCCGGGGCGCGGCACGGGCCTCGGCCTCGCCATCGTTGCGCGCGTGGTCGAGAACTGTGCCGGCACGGTGTGGGTGGACCGCGCCCGCGAGGGTGGCGCGGCCTTCCACGTCCTGCTCCCGCTCGAGGACGTATGAACATCATGATCGTGGACGACGAGCTGGGGCTGCGGCACACGCTCTCGCTCATCCTCGCTGGTGAAGGCTACGACGTGCGCAGCGCGGCCGACGCCGAGTCCGCGCTCGCCCTGCTTGGCGAGCGCGAGGCCGACCTCGTGCTCTGCGACGTGCGCATGCCCGGCGTGGACGGGCTCACGTTCCTGGACCGCTATCGCGAGCGACAGGGCGCGGGCCTCGTCATCATGATGAGCGCGTATGGCGACGACGACGCGGCGCTGGCCGCCATGAAGCGCGGCGCGTACGACTACATCCCGAAGCCGTTCCGTCCCGACCAGGTCTTGCTCGTCGTGCGCAAGGCGATCGAGCGCGAGGGGCTGCGCCGCGAGGTGCAGCAGCTCCACGAGGAGATCGCCGAGCTGCGCGCGCCGCACGGCATCGTCGGGCGCAGCGTGGCGCTCACGCAGGCACTTGCCGTCGCGGAGAAGGTCGCGCGGCATCCGTCCACCGTCCTCGTCACGGGGGAAAGTGGCACGGGCAAGGAGCTCGTCGCGCGCTTCATCCACGGCGCCAGCCCGCGCGCCGCCGCGCCATTCGTCGCGGTGAACTGCGCCGCGATTCCCGAGCAGCTCCTCGAGAGCGAGCTCTTCGGGCACGCGCGCGGCGCATTCACCGGCGCCACCGCCGACCGGCGCGGCCTGTTCGAGGAAGCCGATGGCGGCTCGCTCTTCCTGGACGAGATCGGCGAACTGCCCGCGCCGCTGCAGGTCAAGCTCCTGCGCGCGCTGCAGGAAGGCGAGATCCGGCCGGTGGGCGACTCGACGTCGCGGAAGGTGGACGTGCGCGTCATCGCTGCCACATCGCGCGATCTCGAGGCCGAAGTCGCCGGCGGCCGGTTCCGGGCGGACCTGTTCTACCGCGTCAACGTCGTCCGCCTGCACCTGCCGCCGCTGCGCGAGCGACGCGAGGACATCCCCGAGCTGGTGCACCACATCATCGAGCGCGTGAACCGGCGGCTTTCGCTGGACATCCGCGGGGCGTCACCCGCTGCCATGCGGCTGCTCATGGACTACGCGTGGCCAGGCAACGTGCGCGAGCTGGAGAATGTCCTCGAGCGTGGCATGGTACTCGCCGAGGGAACTCAGGTGGAGCCCGAGCACCTGCCCCAGGGCATCCAGTCGCCCGCTGCCGCAGCGCTCCCCGAGGCGCAGGACCTCTCCGTGAAGCGGCAGGCGCAGGCGCTCGAGAAGGCGCTGATCCAGCGCGCCCTGGCCCAGACGGGCGGCAACCGCACGCGCGCCGCGAAGCTCCTCGACCTCTCGCACCGCGCGCTGCTCTACAAGATCCGGGAGTACGGGCTGGGCGACTGACGCACGGTTCCGTCACGGGCGGCGCGGGTACGGTCACGCACGCCGCCGCGCGGCGTGCAGCTTGTGGCATGCATCGGCCCGGTCCCCTTTCGCGATCCGCCGCACGCGCGCGGCGCGGCTTCACGCTCGCCGAGTTGCTCGTCGCGCTCGTCCTGTTCGACATCGCGCTCGCCGGGCTCGCGGCCAGCGCCGCGCTGCTCCAGGCGCAGCTCGGCGTGCAGCGCCTGCGCCGCGCCGCGCGCCTCGCCGTGGACAACCGCATCGAACGCCTGCGCGCGGAACCGTGCCCGCAGGCAGCACGCGGTTCGGCCGCGGCCGCGCCCGGCATCCGCGAAGCGTGGGAAGTCACGGTGCAACCGGGCGACACGCGGCGCATCTCGGCCCGC
>DASZRI010000086.1:0-14597 GCA_035549215.1 Gemmatimonadaceae bacterium
CTTCTCGCTCTTCCAGTCGCTGCCGGACAGCTGGGCCATCGACCAGCTCTTCCCCATCATGCCGGTCCACCGGCTGGACGAGGAGCCCACGCGCCGCGGCACGCTGCAGGACGTGACCTGCGACTCCGACGGCAAGATCGACCGCTTCGTGGGCGGCCGCGAGGGCGGCACCAGCCTCGAGCTGCACGAGTTCCGCGACGGCGAGCCATACGTCCTCGGCGTGTTCCTCACCGGCGCGTACCAGGAGATCCTGGGCGACCTGCACAACCTGTTCGGCGACACGAACGCCGTGCATATCCGGCTCGCGCCCAACGGCGGCTACGACGTCACCGACCTCGTGCACGGGGACACCGTGACCGAGGTGCTGAACTACGTGCAGTTCCGCGCGTCCGACCTGCTGCAGGTCTTCCGGCGCAAGGTCGCCTCGGCCAAGCACCTCACGCGGCAGGAGGCGAACATGTTCATCGCCGACTACGTGGCGGGCCTGGAAGGCTACACGTACCTCGAGGGAGAGGCCGCGCAGTGATGCCTGCTCCGGCGCTGCTGCTCGCAGCGGCCGGAGCCGCCGACGGAAGCGCGTCGGTGGCGTCGCTCCTTGCCGCGCTGGTCGCGATCTTCGTCGGCACCAAGCTGCTCGGCGAGCTCGCGCAGCGCCTGGGCCAGCCTGCAGTGCTCGGGGAACTCGTGGCCGGCGTGCTGCTCGGTGGCTCGGCGCTCGGGCTCGTGGACGCCTCGAATCCGGTCATCCACGCGATGGCCGAGATCGGCGTGATCCTGCTGCTGTTCGAGATCGGCCTCGAGACCGACGTCCGCTCGCTCATGAAGGTCGGCGGCGTCGCGACTACGGTCGCTGTCGCGGGCGTGGCGATCCCGTTCGGGCTCGGGTTCCTGGCCACGGAGATGCTCGGCGTCCCGCGTGTGCCGGCGCTGGTGTGCGGCGCGGCGCTGTGCGCCACGTCGGTCGGCATCTCGGCGCGCGTGCTGTCCGAACTCGGCTGCCTGGACACGCGCGAGGGGCGCGTCGTGCTCGGGGCGGCCGTGATCGACGACATCATCGGGCTGGTGATCCTGGCCGTGGTGACTGGGATCGTCGCCGGCGACGCCATCTCGGTGGGCAGCGTGAGCCGCATTGCCGGCGTCGCGACCGCATTCGTGATCGTGGCCGTGCTCGTGGGGGTGCGCGTGGCGCCGCCGGTCTTCCGCGTCGTCGAGCGCATCCAGGCCGCCGGCGCCCTGGGGCTCGCCGCAGTCGCGTTCGCGTTCCTGCTTGCGTGGCTGGCGGATGCCGCGGGCTCGGCGATGATCGTCGGCGCGTTCGCGGCCGGGCTCGTGCTGCACGACCTGCCGCAGCGGCAGGTGATCGAGAAATCCACGACGTCGGTCGGGCACTTCTTCGTGCCGATCTTCTTCGCGAGCGTCGGCGCCGCCGTGAACCGGCGCGCGCTCGCGAGCGCCGAGGCATTGCTTGCCGGGGCCGCTCTCATCGCCGTCGGCATCTTCGGCAAGGTGGTCGCCGGGTTCGTGCCCTGGTGGTGCCGCGGCGACCGCCTGCTGGTCGGCGTGGCGATGGTGCCACGCGGCGAGGTGGGGCTGATCTTCGCACAGATGGGGCTCACGAGCGGCGCCATTGACCCGGCGCTTTTCGGGGCCATCATGCTCATGGTGCTCGTGACGACGTTCGTCACGCCTCCCGCGCTCGGGATGCGCGCGCGCGGGCGACGCCAGGGGCGCCCCGGCGATGGCGGCGTGGACGACCTCGTGGCCGGCGCATCCCGGCAGACGAAGGCGCGCTGCCGCGACCATCGCTCCAGCGCGCCCGGACACCGCCCAACGCGATCGCGATCAGAAGCGGTCGGCCACCGCGCTCCAGTTCACGACGTTCCACCAGGCCTTGAGGTAGTCGGCGCGGCGGTTCTGGTAGTGCAGGTAGTAGGCGTGCTCCCACACGTCCACGCCCATGACGGCGTGCTTGCCTTCCATGAGCGGATTGTCCTGGTTCGGCGTGCTCATGATCGCGAGCTTGCTGCCGTCCTTGACCAGCCACGCCCAGCCGGAGCCGAAGCGCGACATGCCGGCGGCCGCGAACTGCTCCTGGAACTTGTCGAAGCCGCCGAACGACGCCTTGATCGCGTCGGCCAGCTTGCCGGTGGGCTCGCCGCCGGCGTTGGGGCCCATGATCTCCCAGAACATCGAGTGGTTCCAGTGGCCGCCGCCGTTGTTGCGCACGGCGGTGCGCACCGCCTCGGGGACCGCGTTGACGTCCTTGAGCAGGGCATCCAGCGATTTCCCGGCGAGCGCCGGCGCCTTCTCGATCGCCGCGTTCAGGTTGCCGAGCAGCTCGTCCAGCGACTTGCCCTGCAGCTCCGGTGCCTTTTCGATCGCGGCATTGAGGTTCGTCACGTACGCGCCGTGGTGCTTGCCATGGTGGATCTCCATGGTGCGGGCGTCGATGTGCGGCTCGAGGGCCGTGGGCGCGTACGGCAGCGCGGGAAGCGTGAATGCCATATGGATCTCCTTGGACGTCAGGGGTTCGACATCACCTTGGATCGTGCCGCGCGCCGGCTGGCCTTCCACCAGCCGATGACGCCCGGCATGAAGGACAACACGATCACCACGAGGATCACCGACTCGATGTGGCGGTCGATACCCGGAATGTAGCGCCCGAGGAAATACCCCGTGAAGAGCATGCCCCAGATCCATCCCAGCCCGCCCACGATGTTGAACAGCGTGTAGCGGCCGATGTCCATGCTCGCGATCCCCGCCACGACCGGCACGAACGTGCGCACGATCGGCATGAACCGCGCGATGATGACCGTCTTGCCGCCGTGATGCTCGTAGAACGCGTGCGCCTGCTGCAGGTGCTTCTTCTTGAACAGCAGCGAGTCCTCGCGCGAGAAGAGCCGCGGCCCGGTCACGCGCCCGATGTAATACCCCGACGTGTTCCCCACGACCGACGCGACGGTGAGCAGCAGCCCCAGCCAGTACACGTCGAAGTAGCCGGTGGCCGCGAAGAGCCCGGCCGTCACGAGCAGGGAGTCGCCCGGAAGGAAGAACCCGACCAGGAGGCCGGTCTCCGCAAAGATGACCGCCGTGAGGCCGACGTAACCGCCCCAGGTGATCAGGTCGCGGACGTTTGTCAGGTGGTGAAAGAGGTCGAGCAGCGTCTGCATGCCAAGGGGGTGTGGCGGGGATGCCCGCGGTGTGCTTCAAGCTCGACGGTTCATCGCACCGGGTCAACCGCGCGCGGAACTTGCCGCACGTCGCGGGGCCGGCGATCTTCGCCCGTACCCCTCACTCCACGCGACCGCGACTCCTTGCTCTCCATCCACGTCGTCTCCCACACGCACTGGGATCGCGAGTGGTATCACACGGCGGGGCGCTTCCGCCAGCGGCTGGTCGCCCTCGTGGACGAGTTGCTCGACGATCCGCCCGCGGCTGGCGCGAGCTTCCTGCTCGATGGGCAGGCGGTCGTGCTCGAGGACTACCTGGCCGTGCGGCCGGAGCGCGCCGGCGAGCTGGCAGCCGCGCTGCAGCGTGGCGCGATCGAGGCGGGGCCGTGGTTCGTCCTCGCTGACGAGCTGATTCCCGGCGGTGAGGCGCTGGTGCGCAACCTCCTTGCCGGTCGCCGGGTGCTGCGAGCGCTGCGCGCCGACGCGCCCGGTGTGCTCTACTGCCCGGACTCGTTCGGGCACCCGGCCGCACTCCCCGAACTGGCGCAGGGCTTCGGCCTGCCGATGACGATCGTGTGGCGCGGCTTCGGCGGCGCGCGCTGGCCCGAGGGAGACGCCTGCTGGTGGCACGCCCCGTCGGGGGCGCGCGTCCTGCTGTATCACCTGCCGCCCTCGGGCTACGAGTTCGGGGAGAGCCTGCCCACGGATCCCGTGCTCGCGCGCGAGCGCTGGCAGCGCATCTCCGCCGTGCTGCAGCCGCGGGCACGGCTCGGCCTCGCGTTGCTGACGAACGGCGCCGATCACCACGCGCGCCAGCTCGACCTGCCGCTCGCACTCGAGCAGCTCCGCCAGTCGGCGACCCCGGTCCCGGTCGTCGCGAGTTCGCTCAACGCATTCGCGGCGGCTGCGGTCGGCGCGGCGGCGTCGCGCGAGCTGCCCGCGGTGCAGGGTGAGCTGCGCGACTCGTACGGCTACGCCTGGACGCTGCAGGGCACGCTGGCCTCGCGCGCGCACCAGAAGCGGCGCGCACGCATCGCCGAGCGCGTGCTCGTGCGCGATGTCGAGCCGTGGGCCGCGCTGGCCGCGCGCCGCGGCGGTGCATCGTCGCGTGCCCTCGTGAACGCCGCCTGGCGCGAGCTGCTCCTTTGCCACCCGCACGACACGCTGTGCGGCTGCTCCATCGACGCGGTGGCGCGCGCCATGGACGCACGCCTGGACGAAGTCGCCGCGCAGGCGGACGGCCTGCGCCAGGACGCGGTGCATGCCCTCGTCGGCCAGGACGCGGACTGGGCGCGTCGCGCGCGGGAATCCTGGCGCCCGCAGGTCCTGCTGCGAAACCCGGCTGCGCGCTCGCGGGCCGGGGTCGCGATCGTCGAGATCCGCGAGTTTGGCGCCGACGTCCCGGTGGGCCCCGGTTCCGCGCGCACCCACCGCCTGCCGCGCCGGCGGGCCTCGGCCTCCCCGCACATCGATGGCTTGGGCGAGGCGCAACTGCTCGACACGGCGTTCGCCTTCGATCGCACGGAGGCGCCGCGTGCATACCCGGATAACGACCTCGTGCGCGTCACGCATGCGGCGGTCTGGATCCCGCACATCGACGGTTACGCCGTGCGGCCGCACGAGCTCCACGCCGATGGCATCCCCAATGTCGCCGCCACGCTGCCGCACGTGGTGGAATCCGGCGTCATGTCCATGTCCAACGGGTTGATTGCCGTCCACGTCGGCGATGACGGGCGCGTCGCCTGCTCCAGTGCCGATGGCCTCTGGCGCGTGGATGACCTGCTCGCGCTGGAGGACCAGGACGACCTGGGCGATCTCTACACGCCGTCCCCGCGCGGCGAGGTGCGGCGCGCCGAGTTCCTGAACGGGCGCATGGTGGTGCAGGGGCCGCTCCGCAGCGTGATCGAGACGCGGTGGCGGGTGAACGTGCGCACCGCCGAGCGCGTCACCGTGCGCGTGCGCCTGCTGCTCGATGCCGGCGCCCCGTTCGTCCGCGTGCACGTCACCGGCGGCAACGCTGCGCGCGACCACCGGCTGCGCCTGCGCGTGCGGACGAACTGCGGGACCGACGCGGTGGTCGCGGATGCCGCGTTCGGCCCCGTGGAGCGTGCGCCGCTCAACGTGCCGGACGAGGACCAGGCCGCCGAGTCCGTTCCGCCGACAGCGCCGCTGCACCGCTATGTCTCGGTGTTCGGCGCCGCACGCGGTGTCACGCTCTACGCGGACGGCCTCGCGGAGTACGAGGCGACACTGCAGGGTGATCTGATCGCCACGCTGCTGCGCGCCGTGGGCGAACTGTCGCGCGCCGACCTGCCCGAGCGCCCGGGACACGCCGGCTGGCCCGAGCATGCGCCCCAGGCGCAGTGCCTGGGCCCGTTCGGCGCGGAGTTCGCCGTGTTCCCGCACGGGCCGCGCAGCGAGGCCACCGCGATCGCCGTCGAGCAGGTTGCTGACGATGTCCTGCTGCCCATCGCCGGCGCCACGCTGCGCTCGGCCGTGAGCGTGCGTGCCTTCGGGCCCGGGCTCGCGCTCGAGGGCGACGGGCTCGCGTTCTCGTGTGCCAGGGAGAGCGAGGACGGCGCATGGATGGTCCTGCGGTGCGTCAACCTGCTCGCGCGGGAAGTGAGCGGCCGGTGGGCGATGGGGATCCCCATCCGGGAAGCGCGCCTCTCGCGGCTGGACGAGACGCCTGGCGACGCAATTCCCTGCGACGAGCATGGGGTCAGCTTCGTCGCGCCGCCGCGCGCCGTTGTGACCGTTCTCGTGCGCTGACGCGCTACGCGCGGTCTGGCAGTGCCGGCCCGGCCTCCCCCGCAAGCCGGTCGCGCAGCCAGTCGCCGAGCAGCGTGCAGCAGAGTACCGTGACGACCAGCGCGATGCCCGGCGCCAGTGCCACCCACGGCGCCGTCACGATCAGGTCGCGTCCCCCTGCGATCATGTTCCCCCAGCTCGGCGCCGGCGGCTGGACGCCGAGTCCCAGGAAGGAGAGCCCGCTCTCGAGCAGGATGGCGTTGCCGACGCCCAGTGCCGTCGCGACGATGGCCGGGGCAAGCGCATTCGGCAGCGCGTGACGCCACAGGACGCGGCGCTCCCGTGCGCCCAGCGCCACGGCCGCATCCACGAAGGGAAGCGCGCGGACGGTGAGCACCTGGGCCCGCACCATGCGCGCCACGCCCATCCATCCGGTGGCCACGAGCACGACGACCACGGACGAGAGTCCGGGACGCCACAGCGCCGCGCAGGCAAGGAGCAGCACCAGGCGCGGCACGGCCAGCATGGTGTCCGCTACCGCCATCACGACGCGCTCGAGCACGCCCCCGCGCCAGGCGGCAATGGCGCCGGCCGCCGTGCCGATCGCTGCTGCCACGACCGAGCCGACCACGCCGACTGCAAGCGAGATCCGCCCCGCGAGCATCATCCGCACGAACAGGTCGCGACCAAAGCGATCGGTGCCCAGCAGGTAGAACCCGCCCGCCGCGTCGCGACCGCCGGGAGGGATCAGCCGGAGTGCGAGCACGTCACCGATCGCGGTCGGGTCCCGCCGCGCGAGCACCGGCACGAGCAGCGTGCCGAGCGTGATCAGCGCGAGGGTCGCGAGCGACAGGCCCGCGATGGCGTCCACGTGGCCGCGACGGCGTGCGGTGCTGCTCACGCGCGCCCCTGTCGCGGGTCGAGCAGGGGCAGTACGAGGTCGGCCGCCAGGTTCGCCACGATGACCGTCCCGGCGTACGCGGTGGTGATGGCCATCACGACTGGATAGTCGCGGGCGCCGATCGCCTGCAGCATTGCGCGCCCGAGTCCCGGCCACGCGAACACGGATTCGACGAAGATCGAGCCCGCCACCACGCCCGGGAGCGCCAGCGCGAACAGCACGACGAGCCCGGGCGCGGCGCTGGCGAGTACGTGGCGCGCATAGACGCGCGCCGGACCCGCGCCCTTGGCCCATGCAGTCTGCACGAAATCCTGGCGCAGCACGTCGGCCACGTCGCTGCGCGCGTACCGCGCGATGCCTGCCGCGCCGACCGCCGCCAGGATGGCAACCGGGAGCACGCTGTGCCGGAGCACATCGCGCACCGCGTCCCAGCCGGCGAGCGACGCGCCGGGCGTGTGGACGCCGAACGCCGGCAGGCGCAGCCACGCAGGAAATCCGAGCGTCGCCGCGCCGTATGTGAACACCGCCACGAGCGCGAGCGCGAGCCAGAACGTCGGCGCCGCGTACACGGTCGTCGTCGCCACCGTCGCCAGGCGATCCCCCGCGCGGTTCCGGTGCGCGCCCTGGCACATGCCCAGCGGCACGCCGATGACAAAGGTGAGCAGCAGCGACGCCAGCCCCAGCCCGAGCGAGATCGGCGCCGCCGCGCCCAGCACGGCCGTCACGGGAACGTGCGTCGCGAAGCTCTCGCCCAGGTCGCCCCTCAACAGGGCCGAGATCCAGCGTGCATATTGCACCAGCACGGGGGCATCGAGGCCGTACGCATGGCGCAGTCGCGCGACGTCGGCCGGCGACGCATCCGGCGGCACGAGCAGCGTGGCCGGATTGCCCGGCGCCAGATGCATCAGGACGAACGTGAGCGTGACAACGAGCCAGAACAGCACCACGGCGTCACCGACGCGGCGGATCACCTGGGAGGCGGGCACGCGTTGAAGATGCCCCGCCTCCGCCGGGCGTCAATCGCCGTGGGCCTCGCGCTCGCGGCGTGCGGCGCACCGCCGCGCGCCCCGGGTGTCGCCGTCTATGCCTCGGGGACGGACCTGGAGTCCGCCAACCCGCTGGTCACCATCCACGCGCTCTCGCGGCAGGTGCAGCGCTACGTGCTGTTCACCACGCTGGCGCGCTACGACGACGCGCTGCGCCCGGCGCCGTACCTGGCGCGTCGCTGGGAGTGGCGCGACGACCGTCACGCGCTCGTCTTCCACCTCGTGCCGGCGGTCCGCTGGCACGACGGCGTCGCGACCACGGCGCGCGATGTCGCGTTCACGCTGCTCGCCGCGCGCGACCCTGCCACCGGGTACCCGCGTGCGTCCGACCTGGCCGCGCTCGACACCGTGATCGCCCCCGACGATTCCACCGCGGAGCTTCGCTTCGCCTCGCCCCAGCCGGCGTTCCCGCTCGTGCTCTGCGAGTTGCCGATCCTGCCGCGTCACCTGCTCGGCGCCACGCCCCGGCAGGACATGCGCCGCGCCGCGTTCAACACGGCGCCTGTCGGCAACGGGCCATTCCGGTTCGTCCGCCGCACGCCCGGGCAGCAGTGGGTGTTCACGCGCAACGACGAATTTCCCGCGGAGCTTGGCGGCCCGCCGAGCCTGCGCGGCCTCGTCATCACGGTCGTGGACGAGCCCACGACGAAGTTCGCGGGGCTCGCCAGCGGCGACCTGGACGTCGCCGGCATCGCGCCGCAGATGGCGGCACTCGCGCAGCGCGACCCCGCCATGCGCGTCCTCTCATATCCCGTGCTGCTCGTGAACGGCATTGTATTCAACAGCGGGCGCCCGCCCTTCGACGACGTCCGCGTGCGACGGGCCATTGCGCTCTCCGTGGACCGCGCCCGCCTGGTGCACGTCGCGCTCGCCGGCTTTGGCGAGCCGGCCGGCGGGCCGGTGCCGCTGGAGAATCCGCTGTCCGATTCCGCCCCGCCTCGCCTTGCCGTGAGCGCCGCGGACTCGCTCCTCGAGGCTGCGGGGTGGCGCCGCGGCCCGGACGGCATGCGCTCGCGCAACGGCCGGCCACTCGCCTTCGAGCTCCTCACCGTCGGCTCGGGCGACAACGCCATCGAGCAGCTCCTCCAGTCCGACCTGCGCGCGCGCGGCATCGCGATGTCCATCCGCCAGAGCGAGATGGGTGCGTTCCGGGCCGCGGCGCGCGCACGCCCGCGCCGGTTCGACGCGCTGCTCACCGGCATCCCGGGCGACCTGTCCCTCGGCTACCTTCGCGCCATGTTCGATTCGCGCCAGGCGGGCAGCGCCCTCGATTACGCAGGCTTCCACACCGCGGCACTGGATGCCGCGTTCGCGCGCGCCGCCGCGGCCGCATCGGACAGCGCGCGGGCGTCGGCGTGGCGCGACGTGCAGCGCCAGCTTCGCGACGACGCGCCCGTGGCATGGCTCTACCATTCCCGCGGCGTGCAGGGCGTGTCGGCACGCCTGCGCAACGTCACGATGGACCTGCGCGGTGAGCTTGCCACCGTCACGCGGTGGACCCTCGATGCGGGGGCCGGACGTCCATGAGCCTCCTGCTCGACGCCGCAGGGCTCGCTGCCCGCAGGGCGACGTGCGCCGGTGCGCTGAAGCCGCTCGCGGACTCGCTCGCCGCCGATCTCGAACCCGTGCTCGCCGCCGACATCCACGTCCCCACGGAGAAGGCGCTGCTTTCGCGCGCCGGCGGACGGTGTGCGCGAGACGGCGCGACGCTCACCTTCGATCCATGGTCGCCGCGTGCACACCGCTGCCCGTCGTGCGGCGCCGTGTATCACGGGGAGCTCCACGACCGCTGGTGGCTGTACCCGTACCAGCTCTGGCTCGCCGAGCGTGTCGTGCACGCGAGCACGCTGTTCGCGCTGCGCGGGGACCACCGCGATGCTGGCTTCGCCCGTCGCATCCTCCTCGAGTACGCAGACGCCTACCTGCAGTACCCGAATCGCGACAACGTGCTCGGGCCCACGCGACCGTTCTTCAGCACGTATCTCGAGTCCATCTGGACACTGCAGCTCTGCGTGGCCGCGGACCTCCTGTGCCACGCCGGTGAGGCGGGGGTCGTGGACATCGTCCGCGACCGGATCGTCGAGCCCAGCGTCGCGCTCATCGCGAGCTACGAGGAGGGCGGCTCCAACCGGCAGGTATGGAACGACGCCGCCATGCTCGCCGCGTACCGGCTGCTCGGCCGGCACGACGATGCCCGCCGGGTCGTTCAGGCACCGTCGGGGGTCATCGCGCACCTGGAGCGCGGGCTGCTGCCCGACGGCACCTGGTTCGAGGGCGAGAACTATCACCAGTTCGCGCATCGCGGGCTGTGGTACTGCATGCAGTTCGCGCAGGCGCTCGACGCACACATTCCTCCGGACCTCGTCGCGCGCTTCGACGAGGGGTTCGCCGCGACGTTTGCGACCGCGCTGCCCGACCTCACGCTTCCATCGCGCAAGGATTCGCAGTACGGGGTCTCGCTGCGCCAGTGGCGCTTTGCCGAGGTGTGCGAGCTCGGCCTCGCGCGCCGCGACGATCCCCGGCTCTCGGCGGTGCTCGGCCGCCTGTACGACGGCACCGTGCCCGGGGGCGACACGGGCCGCCGCACGTCGAGTGCGGAAGCCGAGCGCCAGTCGCCGCCCGTCCAGTTGAGTCGCGCCGACCTGGGTTGGAAGTCGCTGCTCTTTGCGCGCGAGGTGCTTCCGCCGGCCGGCACCGCGCGGTGGCCGTCCGTCGCGCTTGAAGGGCAGGGCATCGCCGTCATCCGGCGCGATGCCGGCCAGGTGTATGTCGCGCTGGACTACGGGCAATCGGGCGGCGGCCACGGCCATCCCGATCGCCTCAACCTGCTCTTCTCGCACGGCGCCACGCGCTGGCTCGACGACCTCGGCACCGGCTCGTATGTGGATCGCTCGCTGCACTGGTACCGCAGCACGCTGGCGCACAACGCGCCCCTCGTGGACGGGGCGTCGCAATGGCGCGTGGACGGCGTGCTCGATGCGTTCGACGATCGCGGCGCTGCCGGCTGGGTGCGCGCATCCGCGGAGGTTGCTCCCGGCGTGGAGGTCACGCGCACCCTCGTCGTCATGCCGGGCTACTTCCTGGACGAAGTGCGCTGGCAGGCGGACCGGGACATCAGGTTTGTGATGCCCTTTCGCCTCGATGCGCAGTTGACGGGTGGTGCGCCCGTGCGCGCCGCGTACACCGGGCAGCACGGCCTCGAGGACGGAACCGACTTCGTCACGACACTCGACGCGTGGCGGGTCGGCGCCGGCGGGGCCATCGAACTCACGCCCGCTGCCAACGCTCTTCGCGTGTCCGCCACCTGCAGTTCCGACGCCGTGTGGTACCGGTTGTCGGGGCCCGGGCAGCCCGCGACCGAGCAGCGACCGTTCCTCGCCGCCGAATGCCACGCGCGACAGGGTGTGCTCCGCTCGGTGTGGGCGTGGTCGCGCGATGTTCGTGCCGTGCACTGGACGCACGACACCGTCTCGGTGGAAGCCGGGCACGGCGAGCGCCACGCGCACTCCGCCGCGCCGCATGGCTGGCACATCGAGCTCCATTCAGGCGCCGCGCACAGCAGCATCGACCTGGAAGGACTCCGCCCGCACGCCGGCGCGAGCGCCTCGACGCCCGCCGCTGGAACATCCCCCGCCGAGCCTGGCCACCTGCATCCCACGCGCGTCGCTCCACGATGGTTCTCCGACGCGACCGAGATCGAGCGCGGCGCGTTCCTGGTGCGTGAACTCGGCCGCCAGCAGTACCGCCGCTCGGAAGACTCGTGGCACGACGCCGGAGCGCCCGTGGCGCGCGTGGCGCTCGCCGCATCGTCGCGCGCGATCATCGTGGACGTGCACGTCACGACGCCGCACCTGCGCTTCCTCCCGGCCGACGCCGAGAACCCGTGGGACAACGAGCACGCCGACGTGAACACCGATGGGGTGGAGCTGTTCTTCCGCGGATGGGAGGCGGCCGGCGCGTGGATGCTTACCCTCGATCCCGAGGCTGGCGAACCGCACGTGCGCCCCATTGACGGTTGGCATGGTGCCCGCCTCGCGCATGCCGCATGGCGCCGCTGCCCCGACGGATACGAACTGCGCGCCGAGATCGAGTTGCCGCCCGGGCTGCGGGGCAGGGGCCAGGTGGCCCTCGACGTGCTGGTGAACCTCACGCAGGCTGGCCGGGAGCGCCGCAGCGGCCAGCTCGTGATGAGCGGCGCCCACGGGGAGTGGGTGTACCTGCGCGGTGACCGCCACGACCCGTCGCGGCTGCTCCCCCTTATCATTGAGCCATGACCACCTCACGCCTGGCCAACGTCCGCGTCGTCCTCTATGAACCGCAGGACCCCGTGAACATCGGGGCCACCGTGCGCGCCATGAAGAACATGGGCGTCGGCACGCTCCACCTGGTCCGGCCCGTGGCGTACGATCCCGTGCGTCTCGAGGGCATTGCGCACAACACGCGCGACCTCATCGATCGCATCGTCACCTTCGACGACTTCGACGCCGCCGTCGCCGGGTGCGTCCGCGTGGTCGGGTTCACGGGGCGGCGCCGCGCCGCCAAGTGGGCCGTCACCGCGCCGCGCGCCGAGGCGCAGGCGGCGCTGCAGGCCGCCGTCGACGGCCCCGTGGCCTACGTCTTCGGGCGCGAGGACAGCGGGCTGCCCAATGAGATCCTCGATCGCGTCCACGCGGCCGTGATGATCCCCACCACCGAGCATGCGTCGCTCAACCTCGCGCAGGCCGTGCTCGTCGGGCTCTACGAGCTGCACCTCGCGGCGGAGGACGCCACGCGGCAGGTCCCGCCGCCGCGCAAGGACGCCCCGCCGGCCTCCAGCGAGCAGCTCGAGCAGTACTTCACCGACGTGGAGCGCGCGCTCGACCGCATCGAGTTCTTCAAGACGCGCTTCGCGGAGCACATCATGCGCACCGTGCGCTCGCTGACCTTCCGTGCCGCGCCCGACGCGCGCGAGCTCTCCCTGATGCGCGCGATGTCCCTCGAGGTCGTCAACTTCATCGAGCGCAGCCGCCAGTCTTGACGGCTGCGCGTTCCCGCACCCTTCTTCCGCCCATGGTCTTCAAGCGCTTCTTCGATCGCGGCAATGACGCCGCACCGCCCGCCGCGGAGCCCGTGCCCGCCGACGACGAACTGCCCGCTGATCCGGAATCGCTCGACGACGCGGCCGCGCCCGAGGACGCCGACGAGCATCCGTGGGCCGCGCGCGCCCTCGCCGTGATCCCCGGCGGCGCCTCCACCGGCAGCAAGCGCCCCGAGGCGCTCTACGGCGCCGCGGATACCGACCTGCCAACGCACTTCCTGCGTGCTGCCGGTTGTCACGTCGTCGCCGCCGATGGCGAGACGTACGTGGACTGCACGATGGCACTCGGCGCCGTCGCGCTCGGCTACGCGGAGCCGGCCGTCACCCACGCGGTGATGGAAGCTGCGGGTGCCGGCAACGTGAGCGGCCTCTCGTCGGTGCTCGAGGTCTCGGTCGCCGAGCGCCTGTGCGGCGTGATCCCGTGCGCCGAGCAAGTGCGGTTCCTCAAGAGCGGCGCCGAGGCCCTGTCGGCGGCGGTGCGCATCGCGCGCACGTACACGGGGCGCGACCACGTCGTCGCGTCGGGCTACTTCGGCTGGCACGACTGGGCCGGCGACGCGGCCGGCATTCCGCAGGGCGTGCGCAAGGATGTCACGCACGTCCCGTTTGACGACGTGGCCGCCCTGGAGCAGGCGGTGCGCGGCGCCGGTGGCGCACTCGCCGCCATCGTGATCGAGCCCGTCGTCGAGCGCATGCCGAGCGACGCGTGGGTCGCGCGCGCCCGCGAGCTCGCCACGCAGGCCGGCGCCGTGCTCATCTTCGACGAGATGAAGACCGGGTTCCGCCTCGCCACCGGCGGCTTCCAGCAGGTGTCCGGCGTCACCCCCGACCTCGCGGCATTCGGCAAGGCGCTGGCCAACGGCTACCCGCTCGCCGCGGTGTGCGGCCGCAAGGACGTGATGGATGCCGCGCGCCGCACGTGGATCTCGTCCACGCTCGGCGGCGAGGCCACGGCGCTCGCCGCCGCCAGCGCGGTGCTCGACTGGCACCAGCAGGCGGAGGTCTGCGAGGCGCTGCAGCACAATGGGGCCGACATGCGCAACGTGGTCCAGGCAGCGATGGTTGCCAGCGGCATCGGCGGCGTCTCGATGCTCGGGCTCGACCAGATGTGGATGCTCCGCTTCGACGACCCGGCCATCGAGAACGCGTTCATCGCGCGCGCCATGCGCCACGGCGTCCTGTTCAAGCGCGGGGCGTACAACTACGCGTCCGTCGCACATGACGACGAGGCCATCCAGGCCATCGAGCGCGCGGCCAGCGCCGCCTTCGTCGAGCTGATGGAAGAGGGCATCGCGCGGTGACGGCGGCTGAGCCCCTCGCGGGCCGCGAACCGCTCATCGACGCGCACGCGCACTTCCTGCACGCCGGCGCCGGTCGCGCCGACTGGGACGCCGTGAACGCCGCGCGCTTCCGCGCCGGCGATCGCATCGGCATCACGTATCACGTCGCGTCCATCCTCGGCTCCTACGGCTTCTCGTCGCCCACGTACTTCCCGTCGCCCGCCGACGTCAGCGCCGGCAACGACGCCATGCTCGCGCTGGCCGAGCGGGAGTGGGACCGCGTGCGCATGATGGTGACGGTGAATCCCAACCACACGCGCCATGCGATCGCGGAGATCGAGCGGTGCGTGTCGCATGGCGCCGTCGGCATCA
>DASZRI010000087.1:0-14977 GCA_035549215.1 Gemmatimonadaceae bacterium
CGCGAGCGCGAACCAGCCGGGCGCCGAATTTCCCATCCAGAACCTCCCGTTCGGCGTGTTCCGCGCCCGCGGGGCGACGCGCGTCGGCATCGCGATCGGCGACCAGGTGCTTGACGTCGTGGCCGCGCACGCGCTCGGCCTGATTGCCCCCGACGCACACGACGCAGCCCGCGCCTGCCACGCCGACGCGCTCAACGCATTGATGGCACTCGGCCCGCACGCCCGTCGAGCGCTGCGCGCCGCGGCCAGCGAGCTGCTGCGCGAGGGCGGGGCGGGGGAGGCGCACGCGGCGCACGTCCTCGTCCCGATGCGCGAGGCCGAGCTCCTCGTGCCGGCGCGCATCGGCGACTACACCGACTTCTACGCGTCCATTCACCACGCGACGAACATCGGGTCCATGTTCCGGCCCGACAACCCGCTGCTGCCCAACTACAAGTACGTCCCGATCGGCTATCACGGGCGCGCGTCGTCCATCGTGGTCAGCGGCACCGACGTGCGGCGCCCGCGCGGCCAGACCCGCGACGATGCGCAGCGCCCGCCGGTCTTCGGCCCGTCGCGCCGCATGGACTATGAGCTCGAGGTCGGCGCATTCATCGGCGCCGGCAACGGGCTGGGCACTGCCGTGCCGATCGGCGAGGCCGAGCAGCACGTGTTCGGGCTGTGCCTCGTGAACGACTGGTCCGCGCGCGACATCCAGACGTGGGAATACCAGCCACTGGGGCCATTCCTCGCCAAGAACTTCGCGACCACCGTGTCGCCGTGGGTCGTGACGCTCGACGCGCTGGCGCCCTTCCGCGTGCCCGCGACCCCGCGGCCCGAGGGCGATCCCCGTCCGCTGCCGCATCTCGACCAAGGCACGGATGCGGCCACCGCGGGCTTCGGCATCACGCTCGAGGTGTGGCTGACCACGGCGCGCATGCGCGCCGACAACGCCGCCCCGTTCCTCGTGAGCCGAGGCAGCTTTGCCGACATGTACTGGACCGTGTCGCAGTTCGTCGCGCACCACACGAGCAACGGGTGCAACCTGCAGCCGGGCGACCTGCTCGCAAGCGGCACCGTGTCGGGCCCGGCGAAGGAATCGCGCGGCTGCCTGCAGGAACGCACGTGGAAGGGCACCGAGCCGCTCACGCTCCCCACCGGCGAGGTGCGCACGTACCTCGAGGACGGCGACGAGGTGGTGATGCGCGGATGGTGCGAAGCGCCGGGACGCACCCGCATCGGCTTTGGCGAATGCCGCGGCACGCTCACGCCCGCGCTCGCCGGCTGACCCGAGCGCTCGTGGGCGCGCTCGTCGCGCTCGCGGGCTGCACCAGCCATTTCGAGGTGCCCGTCCCGGCCGTCGCCACGGCCGCGCCCGTCATCCCGCCGCAGCCCGACGCCGTCATCGCGCTGCCCGTGACGATCGCGCTGGCGCGCGTTCGCGCACAGCTCGACAGCGTCTTTCCGCCCAGCGACAGCCTGGATCGCGCGCGCTGCTCGGCGCTGGGCGGCGTGGTGTGCCACCAGTACGTGTACCGCCGGGACTCGCTCGACCTGCAGATGCGCGCGGACCGCGTGTCCCTGGCCACGCACCTGCGGTATCGCGGGCGCGTCGTGCTGCCCGGCGTGGGCGGCATCGGGAGCTGCGGCTATGCGCCCGAGGACATGCGCCGCGCCAACCTCCGCTTTGCGACCACGCTCTACTGGCGCAACGACTGGCGCCTGGGCGCGCGCAACACGCAGCTGGGTGCCGACCTCGTGGACCGCTGCACCGTGACCATGCTGCACGTGGATGCCACCGGGGCGATGCGCGCCCTCGTGGACGCGCAGGCGGCGTCGTTCACGAAGCAGATCGACTCGATCATCCCCGCGGTGGCCGACCTGCGACCGGCGGCGGATTCGCTCTGGCGCCTGATGCAGCGCCCGCTCGCGCTCGATTCCACGTCCACCCTCTGGCTGGCAATCAACCCTGCATCCATGCGGCTCGCGCCGCTCACGGGCTCGGGAGACGCCGTCTCCAGCGCGCTCGTCGTCGTCGCGCATCCGCGCGTCACGGCGGGCGCCGCGCCCGCAGCGCCGCTCGCGCCACTGCCCGCGCTCGCGCTGGCCGGCGCCACGAGCGGCATCCGGCTGCCCGTGCAGGTGGAGGTCTCGTTCGCCGACCTGGGTGCGCGCGTGAGCGCACTGCTCGCTGGCGAGACCGCGGGCAAGGGCACGCGCGTGCGCGAGGTTGCCATCTGGGGCGTGGGCGACACCGCCGTCGTGCGCCTGGGCATCGAGGGGCGCGTGAGCGGAAATCTCTACATGCTCGGCCGCGTGGCCTACGACGACGCGCAGCGCACCGTGCAGATCCGCGACCTGCGCTACACGCTGGCCAGCAGCGGCATGATGTCGAGCATCAAGGCGACCCTCGGCGCCGGCCGCATCCGCAGCGCGGTGGAGGAAGCCACCGGGCACGGCCAGCTCCAGGTCGGCGCGCAGCTCGACTCGCTGCGCACCCGGCTCACCGCGGCGCTCAACCGCGACCTTGCCCCCGGCGTCACCCTGTCGGGGCAGGTGACCGACGTCCGAATCGGCGCGCTCTACACCACCAGCACGGCGTTCGTGCTGCGCGTGGAACTGGACGCCGACGCGCGCGTGGACGTGCACTGAACGACAACGGGGCGCCGTGTGCCGGCGCCCCGTGTCCCGCGGTCACTTCGCGCGCCGCTCAGTTCGTCTTCTGGATGGTCGTCGCCGCGTGCGTCGTCACGTTGACTTCCATGCCCTGCGCCGTGAGCGTGATCTTCGTCTGCACGTCCTCGATCCCGTCTGAGCCGAGCATGCTGCCCGACGCGGAGAGGTACACGTGCCCGCTGCCGGTGGACGTGCCCTGCAGGGTCATCGGCTGGCCCTGCGCCGCGCCCACCCCCGACGTCGTCGCCGACGACTTGCGCGACACGTTCCACGCCTTCACGCCGCCGATCGTCGTGTCGCCCTCCACCATGTAGGTGGAGATGATCTGCCGCGTCATCTCGATCCCCGACTGCGACACCTTGCCGCTCACCGTGTCGGCCCACGTGGCGCCCTTGCTGATGGCCGTGGGCACGCGCGGCAGCATGTGCGCGATCTGCTCGGCCAGGCTGGCCGCCATCTGCGACGTGTCAGACGGCACGCGGTACGAGTAGAACGCGCCATTCGGCGACACGAACGCCTGCACCTTGAGCCCGTTCATCTTCTCGATGCCTTGCGCCGGGCCCATGGTGCCGCCCGACGTCACCGAGTCGAGCGTGATGTCCAGGGCCAGCGTGTCCTTGGCGCGGCGCGCGATGGCCATCGTGATGGTCTGGCTGCCGGTCTGCTCGATGTCCGACGTCTGGCCCATCATCGCCTGCGACGCCTTGATGTTCGACGTCACCCGGTAGTGGGCCGTGCCGGGGGTGTACTCGAACTGCTGGGCCTCGGCGGACGGCGCCACCAGCGCGGCGGCGAGGAGGACGGCGGGAACGATCACACGGACGATCATGAAGTCTCCGGTCGCGGGGCGACGCAGGGAAGGACAGGACTCGGGCCCGCCCTCGTGGCAGGCCTCGCTGCAGGAAAGTTACGGGTGCGGCCGCCCCGTTGCCACGGTCAGAATTTCCCCGTGGACCCGAACCCCTCGCGTCCACGGTCGCCGTCGGGCAGGGGATCCGTGCGGAGGACGGCCGGGTGGGCGCAGAGCACGAACAGCAGCTGCGCGAGTCGCTCGCCGTGCTCGATGGTCTGCGGTTCGCGACCGTCGTTGCGCAGCATCAACCGGATCTCGCGCCCCACGTACGCCCGGTCCACCAACCCCGGCGAGTTCCGCAGCGTGATGCTCCGCTTGCCCGTCGAGGACCGCGGCAGGACGAGCATCGCCACGTGCTTCGGGAAAGTCTGCGTCACGCACAGGCCCGTGCCCACCGTCACTTCGTCGCCCGGTTGCAGCGTGATGGTGCCGGGCGGGTCGCCGTCGCCGTCAGGCAGGCAGCAGCGGACGTCGTAGCCCTCGCTGGATTCGGAGGCCGTGGGCAGCCAGCGGTCTTCGCCGCGGTGCGTGCTGAACGCGATCGTGAAATCGAGGAGAGTTTCCAGGGACATCGGTGTAATATGGGGCAGCCATGCCGACCCGCGCATCCACGCCAGGCGCCCGCGCCCAGTCCTACTGGAAGGCCAGCCGCTCCCCGCGATACAGCCTCCTGTTTGCGCTGCCGCTGCTCGTCTTCTACGAGGTCCTTGCAGCCGCCGTCAACGGGCACGCGGGACACGCCGAGTTGCGCAACGGCGCCGACGTCCTGCTCAAGGAAGCCGCCATCGCCCTGGTGGGGCCGTACGGGCCACTGCTGCTCATGGGCGCCGTCGTGCTCACCTGCCTGGGCCTCGCCGCGCGCGACCTGCGACGCGCGGGCGGTGGGCTGCGTGCCGGCACCTTTGCGCTCATGCTCGCCGAATCCGGCGTCCTCGCCCTCCTCTTCGGCCTCGTCGTCGGCCTGGCGACGGCGGAACTCCTGGGCCACATCCGGCCGCTTGCGGCGGGTCCGGTGGACAACCTGGATGGTCCCACCAAGCTGATGCTCTCGCTCGGCGCGGGGCTCTACGAGGAACTGCTCTTCCGCGTGCTGCTCGTCGGCTCGCTCGCCGCCGCCGCCCGCGTGGTCCTGGGCATGAGCGCGCGCGCCGCCGGCGTGCTGGCCACCGTCGTCGGGGCGCTCGCGTTCTCCGCCTTTCACTACATCGGCCCCTACGGCGAGCCGCTGCGCCTGCAGTCGTTCACGTACCGCGCGATCAGCGGCGTCGTGTTCAGCGTGCTCTACCTGACGCGCGGATTCGGGATCACCGCGTGGACCCACGCGCTGTACGACGTGTGGGTCATGCTGCTGTGAGCGGGCAGCGTCCGGCGACGGCCCGCGACGGATCAGCCGCTGACGGCTGCCGACTGATCACCCCGCGAGCGCCGCGGCGAACCGCCGCACGATCTCCCCTGCGGGCTCGATCCGCGTGATCGTCTCAACGCTCTTGCCCGCCTGCCAGTAGTCCTCCCGGCCGGCGCCGGCGTGCAGCGACTTCTTCAGCTTGCGCGCCGACTGGATGGCATAGATCGCCCGCATCCAGTGCTTGGTCCGGCGGTGGCGCAGCATCCATCGCGCGACCGGGCCCGCCCGCGTGCCAAGCCGCTGCACGTACGCGTTGTTGATCACGGCCACCGGCACCCCGGTCAGGCGCTCCGTGAGCACGACGTCCGACTCGCGCGCGCTCACGATCGCCTGCTTGTAGTCGTCCGCCGCGCTGCACTCTTCGGTTGCAATGAAGCGGGTGCCGAGCTGCGCCCCGGCGTACCCCATGTCGAGCACCGCCCGGAACTGGTCCGCCTCGCCGATCCCGCCTGCGCAGATCAGTGGCAACCCGAAGTCCCCGAGCTCGTCCACGAGCTGCTGCGGCGTCCTGCCGCCGGCGTGTCCGCCGGCCCGGTTGTTGACGGCGATCAGCCCGTGGACGCCCGCGTCCACTCCCTTCTGCGCCCACTTCCGCTCGGTCACGTCGTGGTACACCACGCCCCCGACCTCGGTCACCCGGTCTACGACCCACCGCGGGTTCCCCAGCGACGTCACGAAGAAGCGCACCCCTTCCTCGAGCGAGATGTCGATCCACTGCTCCATGCGCTCGCGGTAGAGCTTGGACGACTGCTCGATCAGGGCGTTCATCCCGATCGGCTTGCCCGTCAGCCGGCGGATGTACCGCAGGCCCTCCCGGTAGTCGTGGCCATGGACATACGTCAGGGACACGGGCTGCACGATCCCGATCGCGCCCGCCTCCGATACCGCCGCCACGAGCTCGGGGTTGCTGCAGGGGTACATGGCTCCGCAGATCAGCGGCACCTCGATGCCCACCTGGCGGGTGAACGCGGTCTCCATCAGCTCCTCGGCGACAGGCGCCACGTGACGACCGCCCGCGCCACGATCTCGCCCGCGGCATTCCGGACGTCAGCGGTGACGGGGAAGTCGGTGTCCTGGGTGACCGCTGGCGGCGAGCAGCGGCACTCGGCGGTCAGGGTGCCTCGCGCCTTCCGCAGGTACTCGATGGAGATCCCGCGGACGATCCCGCGGGTGCCCGCCGGCAGCCCGGCCAGCATCGCGGTGCCGCTGGCCACCTCGGCAAGGTTCACCAAGGCAACGGCGTGGACGGAGCGGAGGTGATTCCGCACCGGGCGCCGGTCCCGCAGGGTCCAGATCGCGTGGCCCGGTTCCAGATCCACAACCCGAGCGCCCATGCTCCCGGTGTAGGGGGCCATCCGCCCGATCATCCAGCTGAACACCAGCCGCCCCCCAGGCAGGCCATGCAGGCGCCGCCACCATCGGGTGATCGTGGCACTCGGGGCATCCATGGGCTCGGCCATTGGGGCGACGTTGATAAGAAAGGGGGGCGCGCTCAGGCGGGACTCGGCATGGTAAGACGCGCGGGCCGCGGTCACAAGCCGGACATCTGACCACGCGCCGAAGGGCCTGATGGCGTCGCTTCGAGCGTCCCCGCGCTCGTGATGCGACCGATCCCAGGGATTCCGAACGGTTACGATCATGCCAGAATGACCGTCATTCTATCGCTGGGCAGGAACACCCACGGGCACTCATCGGGAAGGGGAGGGTGCCTTCCGGCTGCACTTGCCGGGCGCGGAGTTGCGACGTGCGCAGCCGACCAAGGCGCCGTCGATCCGGTCGTCCCACCGCCGACGGGGAAGGGTGGCCGGGCGCGAGCCTCCGCGAGTGGGCGGGCCTCAAGCCGCAGCCGAGCCTGGCTGTCACCTAGCCAGCGCCCGCCACTCCGCCATCCCGGGGCGCGGAGTGGGCGTGTTCCGCCGCGGAATGCCCCGGCAAATCACGACGACCTCAATGTTGAAAGTTATGATATCATCTACTTGATTAGATGATAGCCAAGTGCTGTATATATATAATTATAGCATAATATCACAAATGTGTAAGAGCCGTGATCGTGCCGGATGGCCCAGCAGGAACCGACGTGAAATGACGTGCGAAGCGCTCGGGCGATGATGCGAGAAACGCTCGCCGCTGGATCGCGACCTGCCCCGACGAAATTCCGCGCGGTCTTGCCGGCTCGAGTTTTCCACATGGTGGTACCGCCGACTCTTCCCGGCGCCGCCTGCCATCCCGCAAGCATGACCATTCGGCTTCGTCGCCCGCCAGGCGCAATCCGGGCATCCCGGTTGAGCCCGATTCTTTCCCGAGCGGTCCATGACCGACCCCGCGTCGGTGCGATCATGCCTCCGCTGGTGAGGCCTACGTCCCTGTCGCATTGACATGCGCAATTCGGGGTCGAACGCGGGAGGTGACTTCCAGCTTCCCGGGTATTGACGTGTGTTTTCACAGGGATAGCTTGCCGTCTCCGATACGTTTGGCTCCTATACAGCCGCCCCTGCTGCGAAGGGACGTCGGTTGTGGAAAACGGCTTCAGCTCAGGCGGTAGCAATGGCCCCCACAAGCGCCCAGGACGCCAAACCGTCCTATCGCGATCTGGCCCCGGGGCTCCGAAGAGCCCTGTGGATCGGCGTCGCCGCGCTCACCGCGCTGGGCGCGAGTATCGTCGCCGGCGTCCTGTTCGAGCGCTCCACCAGCCTGTGGGTCCAGCGCAGCCGTGACGTCCGGACCGCGGCCCTGACGGCTGAGCTTCGGGCCACCGACGCCGAGACCAAGGTTCGAGGCTTCCTGCTTACCGGGGACTCGACCAACCTGCCGCTGGCCCTGGCCGCCGAGCACGGGTTGGATAGCGCGCTCACTCGGCTGGAGGCGGTCACGGCGGACAACCCGGGTCAGCGCGAACGCGCGGCCCGTGTGCGAACCGCGGTGGAGGCGTGGCTCTGGAACTTCGCCAATCCCGCTACCACTACCCCGCGAAAGCCCGGGGCCGGATCGGCGGTGGACACCACGATCGTGCATGACGCCGGCGCCGCCCTCTTCGGGCGCGTCCGGCAGGCCACGGAGGCCGTGCTTCAGGGCGAGTCGGTGCTCTATCAACAGCGGCTCCGGAACCTCGAGGCCGCTCGCATCGGCGGCGTCCTGCTGGTCGTCGTCGAACTGCTCCTGATCGGTGGGATCATGCTCCGACTGGGGCGTGGACTGCTGACGCAGGCCGCCGTCCTCGGCGCCCAGCAGGAGGCTCTCGAGGATCAGGCCGCGCAGCTCGAGACCCAGGCCATGGAACTCGAGCAGCAGGCGGAGGAGCTCGAGGCCGCCAACGAGGAATTGGTGGGCGCCCTGCGGGACGCGGAGCAGGCGCGGGCGACCGCGGAGCGGAGCCTCGCCTTCCTGAACGCGGCGCTGGCCAGCGCCCCCGTGGGGATCGCGTTCTATGACCGTGACAGGCGGTACGTGATCGCGAATGCTCGCCTGGCGGCGTTCCATGGACGGGCGCCGGAGGAGCTCGTGGGCCGGACGACTGACGAGGTGTCGCCGGCGATCTCGACAACGGTCCGCCCCCTGCTCGATCGCGTGATAGAGGAGCGGCAGCCCGTGATGAACCTGGAGTTCTCCACGCCCACGCCCGCACATCCGGACGGCGTGGGTCATTGGCTGGCGAGCTACTACCCGATCGTCATGCCGTCGGGCGAGGTCTTCGGGGTCGGCGCCGCCGTCCTGGACATCACCGAGCGCAAGCGACTGGAAGACGACCTGGTCCAGGCGCGCAAGATGGAAGCGGTGGGGCGGCTGGCGGGCGGCATCGCGCACGACTTCAACAACGTGCTCACCGTCATCGGGGCATACACGTCGCTCCTGCAGGAGGCGGCGCTGGCCGACGGCGACCGCCGCAACCTGGAGGAGATCCGGGCGGCCACGGACCGTGCCGCCGACCTCACGCGGCAGCTCCTGGCGTTCAGTCGCAAGCAGGTGATGCAGCTCCGGGTCATCTCGGTGACGGACGTGATTGACGGGATGCGGGCGATGCTGCGGCGCCTGCTGGCCGAGGACATCGAGCTCGAGGTCGAGCTCGACGCCGACGTCGTCCCGGCCATGGCCGATCCCGGGCAGGTGGCGCAGATCATCATGAACCTGGCCATCAACGCGGCGGATGCGATGCCGCGCGGCGGTCGCCTGGGCGTGGTCACGCGCACCGCGCGCATCGGGGCGGATGGTGCGATCACTGACACAGGTGAACATGGCGTCGTGCCGGCCGGGACATACGCCGAGATCGTCGTGCGCGATACGGGCACCGGGATCGCGCCGGAGGTCCTGCCGCGCATCTTCGACCCGTTCTTCACCACCAAGGCGCCCGGCCACGGTACTGGGCTCGGGCTGGCCACGGTGTACGGCATCGTCAAGCAGTCGGGCGGATACGTGACCGTGCGCAGCGAGGTGGGGCGCGGAACGGCATTCCATGTGTTCCTGCCGCAGGCCGGCGATGTGGCGCAGGCCGCGGGCGACTCAGCGATGGCTTTGCCGGAACCGATGGCTGCCGTCGCTCCCCGGCGCAGCACGCCCGTCGGGTCGTCGCGGGCCGCCGAGTCGCGGGCTCCGGCCGTCACGGCGCGGCAGACGATCCTCGTGGTCGAGGATGAGGACAGCATTCGCCAGGCGATGGAGCGCGCCCTCACGCGCGCCGGCTTCTCCGTTCTTTCGGCACCTGATGGTCCCGCCGCGCTCGCACTCGCGGCGGCGCACGCCGGCGAGATTCACCTTACGGTCTCGGACCTCATGATGCCGGGGATGTCGGGGCGGCAGCTCGCGGAGCGCATCACTGTTGCGCGCTCCGGGATGCGCGTCCTGTTCGTGTCGGGCTTCACCGACGACGACATGATCCGGCGCGGGATGCTTGCGCCCAATCATGCCTTCCTCCAGAAGCCGTTCACGCTGTCGGCGCTGCTGTCCGCGGTGCGTTCGGCCCTCGAGGGCGGCGAGTACTCGCGCGCCTGACGAAAGCGGGGCGGCCACGAGAGTGGCCGCCCCGCTTTCGCGTCCAGGAGGCGGGGCGCCTACTGGGAGATCGCGGGGATCGACGTGTTGAACTTCGCGTTGATCGTCTGGATCAGCGCGTTCGCGATGGCGATGTGGCCCGAGGCGCTCGGGTGGACGCCGTCCAGCGAGATCGCCGTGCCGAATGGCGCCGTGCTGCTTGCCAGGTTCGGCACCGTGGAGACGGCACCGGTCGCCTTGAGCTGCGTCAGCACCGTGTTCGGATCCCAGTACGCCCAGCCCAGGCTGTCGGCCTTGGCCTTGATGTAGGCGTTGTATCCGTTGACGGTGTTCTGCACGAAGGCCTGCTCGTCCACGTCCAGGATGCCGACGTCGCCGGCACCGGGTACGTCACCCTTGGCGCAGACGATCATCGGCACCGGCGCGGTGCGCAGCGCCGAGACGATCTGGATGTTGATCAGCGACTGGGCGCCCGGGCCCGCGAGGCAGTCCGGGTGCACGAGCACCTGCTTGCCCACCGCGACGCTCAGCCCGGCCACGAACTGCGGATTTGCCAGCGCGGCTGCAGGGAAGAGCTGCGGGGCGAGCGCCACCTGCACGACGCCCATGAGCACGCCCTTGAGCGTCGGTGCGCCGGCCATGAGCTGCGTCATCATCGCGTTGTAGTTCGACACGAACGTGGCCTGCGGAGTGGCGAACTGCGGCGTGCCGTTCAGGGCGTACGCGAGGATGTCGTTGTTGCCGATCCAGATCGTGGCGAAGGTCGGCTTGGCCACCAGTGCACGCTGTGCCTGCGTCAGGCCGCCGAGCACGAACGTGGTGAGCGCGTTGGCCGCGCTCCCCGGGCCGCCAGTCGGGTCGGCCGAATTGGCCCCCGGCACGGCAACGTTGTTCAGGACGTCCGTGGCCGATGCGGGATCGCGCAGGAAGCACGTGGCGTCCGTGCTGGCGGGGTAGCCCTTGGGCGTGACGCGCGCGCCAGTGGCGAAGTTCGTCAGCGGCGGCGGGCATCCGGGGTTCACGAGCGACGGGTAGGCGAAGCGCGTGCCCATCTGGTGCGCCAGCAGCACCGCGAACGACTGGCGCTGCGTGGAGTCGTTGATGCCGCCGGACTGGTATCCGGCCGTGAGGCTGTTCCCCAGCGCCACGTAGCTCGTGAACAGCCCGCCGCCGACGGTCGGCAGCGTCACGAGGTTGTGGTCCGGGCCCGCGCAGCTGGCTGCAGCCCCGACGAGGGCCGCCACCGCTGCTCCGCGCACGAAATGCGAGAGGCGAGACATTCGGTGTTCTCCAGGTCGCGAAGGTTAGAACGAGGCCTTGAGGGCGACGGTGACGATGTTGGCGGCGAGCGTGTACACGCCGCTGTTCAACTGCGTCGCGGTGATCGTGCGGTTCGCGCGGTCATCGATGCGGCCGCGACGGCCCGGCGTCCACACGTAGGTGTACGAGGCATCGAGGGCCAGGGTCTTGCCGAACGGAATGCCCAGGCCGGCCGTGTAGTTGGCGCGGTCCTGCTCCGGGATGATCGGCGTGACCGTCTCGTCGGGTGCTGCAGCGGACACGCCGGCAAAGCCGACGCGCCATTGCCAGTTGTTGTGATCCGTGTACTGCGCACCGAGCCGGATGGCCGACGTGTTGTTGTAATCCTCGATCTGGGTACGCGTGCCCAGCGCGGGATTCGCGAAGTTGATGTCGAGCTGGTGGAACCGGCCCCAGCCGATCCACTCGTAATCCGCGCTCAGCAGCCACCGGTCAAGGCCCGTGTAGCCGAACCCGATCTCGGCCTGGTCCGGATGGGGCAGCGATGTCGTGCCGCCCTGCGACGTCAGTGCGCCGCTGGAAAACTGGCTGGCCACGAGGGCGTCCACCGGCGTCCCCGCGGGCAGGCCCAGCGGGTTGTTGGCGGCAAGCGTCAGGCCCGTGGGCACCTGCTGGAACGTCGCGTTGCCGTTGTTGTACGCGAAGTCGAGCGCGGACATGTATCGCGCGCCCATCGTCCAACGGTCATTGATCCGGCCGTAGATGCCGAGGGCGAAGCCGTAAGCGTTCGCGCTGCCCTTCAGCGTGCCGCGCGCGAATTCGGTGCGGCGGGCGATGCCGAGTTGCCTGAAGAAGATCGGGTTGCCCAGTGGATCCTTGGCGCCGGTCGGCTGGTCCGCGAGATCCAGGCTCTGGATCAGCTCGACGTCGGAGTGGCCGATGATCGGGCCGCCGCCCACCATCCAGTTGTCATTGAGCTTCCAGGCGAAGTTCGGCTGGATGTAGATCGTCTTGATCGACGCCTTGTCGGCCAGGAAACGGCCGGGAAAGCTGGCGGGCCATTGGGACGTGAGGCCGTACGGGACGTATACGCCCAAGCCCCATGCGAAGCCGTTCGCGTCGGTATGGTTGAAGAAGATGCTCGGGACGTACGACGTCGGCACGTCGGCGTTCGTACGGCCGAGCGCGCTGTCGCGCGTGAATGCGCCCGTGACGGCGATGGAGCCGCCGGCGATGAGGAGCGAGTTTCCCGACAGCGTGGACGCGGCTGCAGGATTCCAGTAGATGACGGACGCGTCCTTGCAGGGCGCACCAGTGGCGGCATAGCCTCGGCCGATGGCGCAACTGCCGATCTCGTTGAGTCCGAAGCCCTGCGCCGAAACGACGGCGGGAATACCGAGGGACGCCAGCGCTACCCAGTACCGCGCGAAACGGTTCCCCTTCATGTGCATCCTCCAGTGCGTGGCCGAGGGAGCCAGGAGCTCCACCAGCGCGATTGGGCGGCGAAGATGTCGTTCCGCCCGGTCTGCTACGTAAGACTGCTGTTCCACCCGGCGGCCGGGGGGATTAACCGCCAATATATACTTGCCCGGCGGATCTGTCGCTTGGTGTTTTTCCGGACCAAGGCTCTCGATACGGTCTTAATCGCCGCGCCCCTCCAATGCCCGAGCAACAGGACTCGGCGAGATCGGCGTCGTGATGCCGGGGCCAGGACGAACCGCGACGCGGTGAGTGCGCCGCGTCGCGCGAGTCAGGGCGAGACACGCACCAGCGCGAACACTGTAGTGCGCGCCGCGAATGGCGGGTCGATAGATCGCGCGACACCGAATCGGATCTCGGAAGCGGGGACATACGCGCCGGCGAACGGCGGGAAGTTCGCGTGCGCCTCCACGCCGAGTCCGCGATGCCAGGCGCGCGGTCCGGGGCCTGCGCTCACGCTCGCGCCTTCGTAGAAGGGCTCGACGATCCCGATCGGTACCATCACCCGGTATATGAGCAGCAAGTGATTCGGGAACGATGCATCGCTTCCCGCGCTCGTGGGGAGCCAGGGAAGTGCTGTTCGCGTCATCGTAAGGGCCGAGTCGACGAGCATCATGGGCGCGCCGCCAAGCACGAAGCCGTCGTCCGGATGCCGACCACCCGATGCACGTCCGTAGGCGAACGATGCGGTCAGCGGCCATCCATGCGATGCGCCGCCTGCGGCGGCGCGCGCAAGGAATGCTTGCGTTCGCACGCCGTCCGACGCGCCGGCGCTCGCCCGTGCGGAGAGCGTGCTCCATGCGCGCCAGCCGTCGCCCGACTGCGAGATGCTGCCGCTCCATTCGGCAAAGGCGACGCTTCGCCCGTAGTGCGTGTCAGTGCCGAGTGCCGCGACGCGTTCGCCGCCGACCCCAGCGCGTGCGCGCCACGTGACCCGGTCGCCGGACGACTGGTATCCCGTCGCCAGGACGCCGCCGGCGCGCGACTCGTCGAGTGCGGTGCCGGGCAGGCCACCAAGTGAGCCGAGCGACGGACGCTGCCGCGCCGCGTGGAGTGCGACGTCAATCGGCAGTCGCCACCCCCGCCATGACGATGCGAGCGCCGCGCCGTTCCACGCGGATCTCGCGCCGAGTGCTGCGGTCGCAACGGACGTCCACCGTCCGACGATGTCACTGTTCGCCAGCGCGATGCCAAGCGTGGTGCCATCCGCGCTCGCGACACCACTGGGCAGCCAGCGTGTGTGGCGCGGTCCAAGCGCGTAGCTCGCTGGCCGCGAAACGATGTTCGTCGGGAACGTGTCGCGCAGGGCACGGCTGGGCGGCGCCGCGGCGCCGAACGCGCCGGCCAGCGAGACGGTGCTGTCCGCCGCCTGGCCCGCGGCGAGCCGGCGCACGTCGTATCCACGAGCGTGCAGCGACAGGAACCACACGGAGCCATCCGCGGCGCTCACGACGGGCGCCACGGCCGCGCCCGTGACCCGCGTGAGCGCACGTTCGTGACCCGACCGCAGGTCGAGCTCCGCGATGTTCATCACGCCGCCCGCATCGGAGACGTACACGAGCGTGTCGCCCGTGGGGCGGAAGCTCGCATCAAAGCGGTTCGCGTCGTCCGTGAGGCCGGCGAGTGGCAGCGGCGTGCCGTCAATGCTGAAGAGGCGCAGTCGCCACGCGTCGTTGCCGGATTCGCTGGCAACGAAGCGTGTGCCATCCGGCGAGACGCGCGGGCGGTACCACGCGTGATCGATCGCGCCGGCGAGCACGGTGCGCACGACGCCCGTCGCGAGGTCAACGCGCACGACGTCGCACGTGCCGCCGGCGCACCGCGTGGCGATGGCACTGCGCCCGTCGGGCAGGGGATCAGCGTCACGCACGCCTGCGGCGTGCGTGATCCGGACGACACCACCGTCCTGCGTGTCCCACATGAACAGGTCCGGCTGGGTGCTGCCATCCGCCGCCGTGACCATGCGCGTCACGAGCACGTGTCGGCTGTCGGGCATGAAGCGGGGGTTCGTGTACGCATGCCCATTCACCGCGCGCAGCGTGGCCAGCACCTTCTTCGCTCGCGGGTAGGATGCGCGCGCCGCCACGTCTTCCGGATCGCGCGCCAGCATGCGCGCCCGGGCGCGCTGCGCGCCGGTGTCCGGCGGCTCCGGCGCCGTGGACCACACGACCGTGCGCGCCGGACGAGTGGCCGACCGCAGCACGATGGCGACGCGCGTGCCGCCTGCCGAGAGCGCGGGATCACCGGTGAGCCAGCTCAGGTGCTGGATGAGTTCACCCTCCACGAGCCCGCGTGCCTCGAGCGCGTGCTGCGCCGCGAATGCGTCGGCCGTGAGCTGCGCC
>DASZRI010000088.1:0-6692 GCA_035549215.1 Gemmatimonadaceae bacterium
GCGCGGCGGCGCCAATGGCGCGCGCATCCGCCTGGCGCCGCAGAAGGACTGGGAGGTGAACCAGCCGGCGCAGCTCGCCCGTGTGCTGAAGGCGCTGGAGGCGATCCAGGCCGAGTTCAACGCCGCGCAGTCGGGCGGCAAGAAGGTGTCGCTGGCCGACCTGATCGTGCTCGGCGGCTGCGCGGGCATCGAGCAGGCCGCGAAGAACGCGGGCCACGCGGTGACGGTGCCGTTCACGCCGGGCCGCATGGACGCGTCGGCCGAGCAGACGGACGCGGCATCGTTCGCGGTGCTCGAGCCGGTGGCCGATGGCTTCCGGAACTACGTGAAGGCCAAGTACAGCGTGCCGGCGGAGGCGCTGCTCGTGGACAAGGCGCAGTTGCTGACGCTCACCGCGCCCGAGATGACGGCGCTGGTCGGCGGCATGCGCGTGCTCGGCGCCAACGTCGGCGGGGCGCAGCACGGCGTGTTCACGAAGCGCCCGCAGGCGCTGACGAACGACTTCTTCGTCAACCTGCTGGACATGGGGACGGAGTGGAAGCCCGTGTCCGCGGAGGCCGACGTGTACGAGGGGCGCGATCGCAAGACAGGCGCGCTCAAGTGGACGGGCACGCGCGTGGACCTCGTGTTCGGTTCGCACGCGCAGCTTCGCGCGCTGGCCGAGGTGTACGGCTCCGGCGACGGCGAGGCGAAGTTCGTGCACGACTTCATCGCCGCGTGGGACAAGGTGATGAACCTCGACCGGTTCGACCTGGACTGATCGCGGACTGAGCGGTGACGCGGGGCGCTGGCTGGGCCAACATGGCCCGGCCGGCGCCCCGTTTCGCTTTGCGCGAATTCCGCTGCGATTCTGGCACACCGCGCACGAGAACCTCATCGTGCTCGGCATCCTTGCATCAATCCTGGTCGCGTTACTTATTCTCATCGGCGCGCGGGCTGCGAGGCAGGGGGCAGCCGCGACCGAGCCGGTCCTCCACTCCTGATACCTGACCAGCGCCACAAATGCCCGTCACCCGCATCAACCAGTTCCAGGCACCGCCGGACAAGGGTCCCGCGCTTCGCGACTTCCTGCGGTCGATCATCAGCCGCGTGCTCGACGCACCCGGGTGTCGCTCGTGCGAGCTGCTCGCGCATCACGACGATCCCACGCAGTTCGCGATCATCGAGGTGTGGGAGAGCATCGCCGACCACCAGGCGTCGGTGACGCGGATTCCTCCCGAGCTGCTGCAGCAGGCGCGCACGCTGTTCGCCGCGCCGCCGAAGGGCACGTACTACGAGCCCGTCGCCTGATCCTTGCAACCCTCGTGCTGAATCCGTCATTCGCGTTGCCGCCGCGCTTGGCGCCGTCGCCGACGAGACAGTACAGTTCTTCGGTGCACCCTCGGTGATCCATCGCTATCCGGGCGCGTGATCGACCATCAACCTTGACCTCACCAACCATGCCCCGCCTTCGCGTCAATTGCTTTGCCATTTCGGTCGACGGTTATGGCGCTGGCCCGGCGCAGGACCTCGAGAATCCCATGGGCATCGGCGGCGGCGGGCTGCATCCGTGGATGCGCGCGACGCGAACCTTCCGGCAGTCGCTCGGCGCGACGGGCGGGGAAACCGGCGTTGACGACGACTTCACGGCACGCGGGTTCGAGAACGTCGGCGCGTGGATCCTTGGACGCAACATGTTCGGCCCCGTGCGCGGTCCGTGGCCGGACGATTCATGGAAGGGATGGTGGGGGACGAATCCCCCGTACCACGTGCCCGTGTTCGTGCTCACGCGGCACGCGCGCGAGCCGCTCGAGATGGAAGGCGGCACGACGTTCCACTTCGTCACCGACGGCATCCACGCCGCGCTCGAGCGCGCTCGCGAGGCAGCCGGGACGAAGGACATCCGCCTCGGTGGCGGCGTGTCCACCATCCGGCAGTACCTGCAGGCCGGACTCGTGGACGACATGCACCTCGCGATCTCGCCGGTGCTGCTCGGCAGCGGCGAGCACCTGCTGCACGGCATCGACCTCCCCGCGCTCGGGTACTCGGTGCGCGAGCACGTGAGCACGCCGCTCGCGACGCACGTCATCATCTCGCGCGGGGCCTGACGGGAACTCGCCATGGCCATCGTGATCCTCGCGCTGGTCATCGTGCTGGTCCTGGTGGCCCGTCGGCTGCCGGGCGACCGTCGGGCCGCGGTCATCCGGCAGGGGATCGCCATGGCGTTCAAGGTCGGCGTAGTCGCGTTCGCGGCCGGATTCCTTGGCCCGATGATCTTCGCCCCGGGCGCGAACCAGGGACCGATGCTCGGAATCTTCATCACGGGACCACTCGGGTTCGTGTTCGGCGGATTGTACGGGATGGTTCGCGGGTGGCGGCAGACGGCGCAATGACGACCGGCATGCCGCACGCGGTCGGCACGCAGCGGCTGCTGCTGCGGCCATGGTCCCCGGCTGACGCGCCGGCATTGCTGCCGATTCTCGAGGCCAACGTGGATCATCTGGGGCCGTGGATTCCGCGTCAGGTGTCCACGCCCGTGCCCGTGGCCGAGCTGGCGGAACGGCTCGCCGGATTTGCGCGCGACTTCGCCGAGCAGCGGGCGTGGCGCTACTGCGTGCTCGGTGCCGGGGACGCGCGCATCCTCGGCGAGGCCGACATGTTCCCGCGCGCCAACGGCAAGCGCGTCCCGTTCGCCGAGGCGGACCACGTGGAGATCGGCTACTGGCTCGATGCCGCTTCGAGGGGGCAGGGGCTGGCGAGCGAAGCGGCGCAGGCACTGATCGACCTCGCGGAGAACCTTCCTGGCGTGACGCACGTGGAGATTCACTGCGACTCGGCGAATGCGCCGAGCGCCGCGGTGGCGCGCCGGCTCGGGTTCACGCGTGTTCACGAAACCGCAGGCGGGCAGCTCTGGAGCAAGCCCCTGGGATCGAACCATGCACTTTGAGCTTGGACATGGCGTCGCGGTGCTCGAGCGCACGCCGGACACCCTTCGCACCCTGCTGGGCGGTCTGCCCGCGGAGTGGATCCACGGAACCGAGGGGCCGGACACGTGGAGCCCGTTCGTCATTGTCGGACACCTCATCCACGGCGAGCGCGCCGACTGGATCCCGCGCGCGCGGATCATCCTGGCGCAGGGCGAAGATCGCAGGTTCACGCTGTTCGACCGGTTCGCGCAGTTCCGCGATAGCGAGGGTAAGTCGCTCGGGCAGTTGCTCGACGAATTCGCGCAGCTCCGCCGCGAGAGCCTGAAAACGCTCGCGGAATGGAAGCTCACCGACGCGCAGCTCGCGCTCGAGGGCATCCACCCGGAATTCGGCACTGTCACGCTTCGCCAACTGCTGGCGACGTGGGTCGCGCACGACCTGGGGCACCTTGCGCAGGTGACGCGCGTGATGGCACGGCAGTATCGCGAGGCGGTGGGCCCGTGGCGGGCGTACCTGCCCGTGATGGATCGGTGATCCCCTCTGGACAACCCACCCCCGGTATGCCATATCCAGAGGGTGACCGCCTCCCCCACCCGGATCACGAGTACACGCCCGCCGAGCGCCCGCTCCGGTGATTGGCGCGCCATCCCACGCGCGCCGGCATGACCGACGCGACCGTCACGGAACGTGAGCTGGCGCGGCTGACGCGCCTGTACGCCGCGCTCAGCCAGGTCAATCAGTCGATTGTCTGGTCATCGTCGCGCGACGAGTTGTTCCCCAAGGTGTGCCGCGCGCTGGTGGAGCACGGCGGGTTCGGCATGGCGTGGATCGGCTGGGAGGATCCCGGGACCCGCCAGCTCGTGCCCGTCGCCGAGTTCGGCGACACGGGCAGCTACCTCAAGGCGGTGCGCATCTACACGTCGGAAGACCGCCCCGAAGGGCGCGGGCCGTCCGGCCGGGCATTCCGCGAAGGCATGCCATACGTCGCGAACGACTTGCTGGCAAACCCGCTCGCGCAGCCCTGGCGGGAGTTCCTCGAGCGCAACGCCTTCCGGTCATCGGCCGTGTTCCCGATCCGTGAACTGGGCGAGGTCCGCGGGACACTGAGCGTCTACTCGCACGAGCCGGACTTCTTCCGTGACAAGGAAGTGGAGCTCCTTGCCGAAGCGGCGATGGACGTCTCGTTCGCGCTCGGCAACTTCGCCCGCGAGGAGGAGCGGCGTCGCGCCGAGGCCGAGGTGGTGCGCGAGCGGCAGATCTCCGACTCGATCATCGCCAGCCTGCCCGGCGTGCTCTACCTGTACGACGAGCAGGGGAAGTTCCTCCGCTGGAACGACGCATTCCTCACGGTCAGCGGCTACACCGCGGACGAGCTGACCGGCATGCACCCGCTGGACTTCTTCCGCGGGGCGGACCGCGACCTGGTCGCGTCGCGCATCGGGGAGGTGTTCATCACCGGCGCGGCGTCCGTGGAGGCGGGGTTCGCGACCAAGGACGGCCGCATCATCCCCTATTACTTCACCGGGCACCGGGTGGTGCTCGACGGGAAGCCGTGCCTGGTGGGAGTCGGCATCGACATCAGCGAGCGCGTGGAAGCCGAGGAGGAGCTCCGGCGGAGCGAGGAGCGCTACCACTCGACGCTCGACAGCATCGTCGAGGGTGGGCAGCTCATCGGGCACGACTGGCGATACCTCTACCTGAACGACACGGCCGCCGTGCACAACCGCCGCCCGAACAGCGAGCTGCTTGGGCGCACGATGCAGGAGGCGTGGCCCGGCATCGAGCAGAGCGAGGTGTACGGCATGATCCGCCGGTGCCTCGAGGAACGGGTGCCCGTGCGCGGCGAGACCGAGTTCCACTTCGCGGACGGCTCGAGCGCCTGGTATGACGTGCGGTGCCAGCCGGTGCCCGAGGGCGTGTTCGTCCTCTCGATCGACATCTCGGAGCGCAAGCGGGACGAAGCCGAGCGCCTGCGGCTGCTGCAATTGGAGCGCGAGTCGCACGCCAAGGCCGAGGACGCACGGCGCACGGTGGATCGCATCCTGGAGAGCGTCACCGACGCGTTCGTGTCGCTGGACCGGACCTGGCGCTACACGTACGTCAACGAGCGCGCCGCGCGCATCTTCGGGCGCACGCGCGAGCAGCTCCTGGGCAAGCACATCTGGACAGAATTTCCCGAGGGCGTGGGGCAGCCCTTCCACCTCGCGTACGAGCGCGCCATGCGCGAGGGCGTGCAGATCCAGCTCGAGGAGTACTATCCGCCGTACGATCGGTGGTTCGAGAATCGCATTTACCCGCACGAGGACGGCATCTCGATCGTCTTCCAGGACATCACCGAGCGCAAGCGCGCCGAGCGAGCGCTGATCGAGGCCAAGGCCGACCTGGAGCGGAAGGTGGAGGAGCGGACGTCCGAGCTGCAGGCCGCGCTGATGCGCGCCGAGGCGGCGGACCAGGTCAAGTCGGCCTTCCTGGCCACGATGTCGCACGAGCTGCGCACGCCCCTCAACTCCATCATCGGGTTTACGGGGATCATCCTCCAGGGGCTGGCCGGCCCGCTCAACGAGGAACAGGCGAAGCAGCTCGGCATGGTGCGCAACAGCGCCCGGCACCTGCTGGACCTGATCAATGACGTCCTCGATATTTCCAAGATCGAGGCGGGGCAGATGGCGGTGAAGTTCGCGCCGTTCGACCTGCGCGCCTCGGTCAATCGAGTGGTGGAGTCGGTCGCGCCGATGGCGGAACGCAAGGGCTTGCCGCTCAGGGTCACGGTGCCCGACACGCTGCCCGCGATGGCCAGCGACCAGCGGCGCGTGGAGCAGATCCTGCTCAACCTGCTGAACAACGCGATCAAGTTCACGGAGCACGGGGGCGTGACGCTCATCGTCGACGAGGTGCGCGAGGTGCGCGGACAGCCGGAGCCGGGCATCCGGCTGCGGGTCCAGGACACGGGCATCGGCATCAAGGCGCAAGACCTGGGCACGCTCTTCCAGCCCTTCCGCCAGGTGGACACGGGGCTCACGCGCCAGCACGAGGGCACGGGACTCGGCCTCGCCATCTGCCGGCGCCTGGCCGACCTGCTCGGCGGGGAGATCTCCGCGGAAAGTACGTGGGGCGTGGGGAGCGTGTTCACTGTCACGCTCCCGCTGAACCCGGAGGAGCCACCAGCGTGACGCGTCCCGTGCTGCTCATCGAAGACAACGACCAGAATCGCTACCTGGCCACCTTCCTGCTCGAGAAACACGGGTACACCGTGCTCGCGGAGCCGGACGGGGTGCGCGGCATCGCCACCGCCCGCCGCGTGAACCCGCTGCTCATCCTGCTGGACATCCAGCTTCCGGCGATGGACGGGTATGCGGTGGCGCGCGCGCTGCGCCAGGTGGACGAGCTGCAGCACACGCCGATCGTCGCCGTGACATCGTACGCCATGCCCGGCGACCGCGAGAAGGCACTCGCTGCCGGGTGCAACGGCTACATCGAGAAGCCCATCGACCCGGACACCTTCGTGGCCGCACTGGCCCCCTTCGGCCTCGCACCGCAACCGCCGGGGCCCGCGTGACGCGCATCCTGGTGGTGGACGACAAGGCGGAGAACACCTACTACCTGGACGCCCTGCTCACGGCGTCGGGATACGAGGTGGAGACGGCGCGTCACGGCGCCGAGGCGCTGGTCAAGGCGCGCGCCGTCGTGCCGGACGCCGTGGTGTCCGACCTGCTGATGCCGATCATGGACGGGTACACGCTGCTGCGCCACTGGAAGGCCGATGCGCGGCTGTCGAGGGTGCCGTTC
>DASZRI010000089.1:0-6857 GCA_035549215.1 Gemmatimonadaceae bacterium
GTCAGCGGCGCACCGGTGATGGCCGGCGAACGGATCGTCGGCGTCATCACCACGGCCGACCTCCTGGCGTTCCAGGCGTCCACGCCGGGCGTGCCCACGGCCCACGCCGAGGAGCCGGAGTACGGCGAGTGGATCGAGCCCACCCAGGAAGAGGAGATCGAGCAGGGCAATGCGCCCGGCGGCGCGTTCTTCACCGACCTGTGGGAGGACGCCGGCGCCGACGTCACCGAGCGCATGGAGGAGGTCGCGGGACCCGAGTGGAACGTGCTCGACGAGCACGAGGTGGACGAGGTGATGACCCGCCTGCTCTGGTCGCTGCCGCCTGACGCGCCCGTCACGCGCGCCGCGGACCTCATGCGCCGCATGGGCGTCCACCGCGTCCTCGTGGTCGACGGTGGCAAGCTGGCTGGCATCGTGAGCGCAAGCGACATCGCGCGCGCCGTGGCCGACCACAAGCTCACGAGCACGACGTACGTGTTCAACCACGAGCCCGGCTTCGGGCGCCCGTGGTCCTGATGCGCGGCACCGCACACGAGCCGACCGGGAGTTGACCATGTATCGCAACCTGATCGTCCCCCTCGATGGGTCGAGCCTCGCAGAGCACGCGCTCGCGACGGCGATGGCGCTCGCGCGGCGCACCGGCGCGCGCATCGAGCTCGTGCGCGTCCACGCGCCCATGCAGGCCGAGATCGCCGCCGAGCCCGACTGGAGCGAGTCCCTCCGCCAGGACGAGTCGGAGTATCTCGCGCGCACCGCCGCCCGCGCCGAGGAAGCCCTTGGTGCCGAGGTCGGGACGGCGCTGCTCGACGGACCGGTGGTCGGGGCCATCTGCACGTACGCCGGACGGCTGAGCGCGCCGCTGATCATCATGTCCACGCACGGGCGCACCGGCTTCAGCCGCCTCTGGCTGGGAAGCAATGCCGACGGCATCGTGCGCCATACCGCGTGTCCCGTGCTGATGCTGCGTCCGGCGGAGGCGACAGAGGGCGAACCCGCGCCGGTCCTGTTCAGGAATGTCATTGTTCCGCTGGACGGCTCGCCGTTCGCGGAGCGGGTCCTGCCGCACGCGGCCGAGCTGGCCCGCGCCACCGGCGCCGGGCTTCAGCTCGTGCGCGTCGTGCGTCCCGTGAATGTGCCTGTGTTCATCCCCGTGCCCGAGTACCCGATGGCGTACATGCCGACGCCGGAGTCGGTGGCCGAGGAGACGAAGGCGGCCACGGACCGCGCCGAGGCGTACATGGACGGCGTGGTCGAGCGCGTCCGCCGCGACGCCGCGGATCTCGCGGTGCAGGCGGAGGTGCGCGTCGCCGAGTCCGCCGCGGGCGCGATCCTCGAGGCGGCGCACACGCACGACGCGGACGCCGTGGCGCTTGCCACGCACGGCCGCGGCCTGTCGCGGCTCGTGATCGGCAGCGTCGCGGACAAGGTGCTCCGGTCCGGGTTGCGCGCGATGCTCGTCGTCCGGCCGGGCCCCGCGTAGCACTGCTCGGCCGGGTCGCGAAGCCCGGGTCCCGAAAAAGCAAAAGCCCTTGCATCGCAAGGGCTTTTGTGGATCGGGGCGACTGGATTTGAACCAGCGACCTCCTGCTCCCGAAGCAGGCGCTCTACCGGGCTAAGCTACGCCCCGTTTCCAACTGCAGTGCCGCGCCATGCGCCCGGAGAGACTCGAACTCCCAACCTTCTGATCCGTAGTCAGATGCTCTATCCAATTGAGCTACGGGCGCAGCGCAACATGTATCAGGCACTCACACCGCCGGAGTCGGCCGTGCAGCAACCGTCCCGGTGGAGTCTCAAAAAATACTGGGTGGGACGGCGAACGGGAAGGGTGGACGCGGAACGCAGTGCACGACGTGGGCCGCAAACATCAAACGGCGGCCATCCTGTGACTGCGCAGGAAGCCGCCGCCAGGCACCGTTCTCACGTCCGACCGTTGCGCGGTCCAGCTCCGACTCGCTGCCCCGGTCCTGCGCTGTTCGCCGTCCATGGGCGGTACAAGACTCGAACTTGTGACCTCCACGATGTCAACGTGGCGCTCTAACCAACTGAGCTAACCGCCCGGCACTTCGCCGGAACCGTTGGCGCGGTTCCGGTGTCTATCCTGCATGACTCCGAGAGCGGGAAACGGGACTCGAACCCGCGACCCCAACCTTGGCAAGGTTGTGCTCTACCAACTGAGCTATTCCCGCGTTGCCCGGGCGCCGCACTCTGCAGCGGTCCGGCCCGGCCGCCAGCGTCAATCCTCCGACGCTGATGGAGGCGAGGGGAATCGAACCCCTGACCTCTTGAATGCCATTCAAGCGCTCTCCCAACTGAGCTACGCCCCCGGGGTGGCCCGACCAACACGGGCCGTCAGGAACCGCGAAGTATATTCTGGCGTATATTACATGTCAACGAACAGGGCTGGCGATCCGCCGCCCATGCGGTATGTTTTGTCGCCGCCGACCAGCAGCACCTCGGCAGCCCGGGACGCACGATCCGCGTCCATCGTCCGCAGTTCAGCTCAGCGACGCACGCGTCGCCGCTCATAGATCATTTCACACGCAGTCCGTTCGAGGCATTCCCCATGACTGAAGTCAAGCGCCGCCGCCGGCGTTCGGCGCCAGCCGGCATCGCGCCAAACGAGCCCGAGCGCGACATCCTGGACCAGTACCTCTACGAGGTCAGCACCTACCCGCTCCTCAAGGGGCAGGAAGAGATCGAGCTCGCACGAAAGATCCGCGCCGGTGACCAGGATGCGCTGCAGGAACTCGTCAAGCGCAACCTGCGCTTCGTCATCTCCGTGGCCAAGAAGTACCAGAACCGCGGCCTGCCGCTCATCGACCTGATCGGCGAGGGCAACGTCGGCCTGCTCACGGCGGCGCGCAAGTTCGATCCCGACCAGGGCGTGAAGTTCATCTCGTACGCCGTGTGGTGGATCCGCCAGGCCATCCTCTCGGCGCTCGCCCGCCAGGGGCGCACCGTGCGCGTGCCGCTCAACCGCACCGCCGACCTGTCGCGCATTATCAAGGCGTCGGAGATCCTGCGCCAGAAGCTGAATCGCGAGCCGAGCCCCGAGGAGCTCTCGCACCTCACCGGCCTGTCGGTGGATGTCGTGCAGTCGCTCGCCGCGCTCAATACGAGCGACGTGCGCCTCGACGCGCCCATGGATCCGGAAGGCGACCGCTCGCTCATCGAGCGCTTCGTCGCCGACGAAATGCCCGACACCGAGGAGGAGGCCATGAACCGCTTCCTCACCGACGAGATCGAGCAGGCCCTCGGCACGCTGCCGCCGCGCGACGCCAAGGTGCTGCGCCTCTACTTCGGCCTCGAAGGCGGGCGCGAGCACACCCTCGAGGAGATCGGCTCCATGCTCGGCGTCACGCGCGAGCGTGTTCGCCAGCTCCGCGACCGCGCCCTCAAGCGCCTGCGCGAAGGCGACGTCGGCCGCGCACTCGGCAGCTTCGCCGCGTAATCACGCCGCACGAAGTTCGCAGTTCGACGCACACCGCTCGCATTTCGCCGTTCGGAATACGCAGGCATGCAGTTGCAGTCTTCCCAGGGGCCGGCATTCGCCGGCCCCTTCCTTTTTCCACGCGGCTTCGGCCCTGCGCAGTTCTCGGTCCTGCGCCGTATCCGGCCCTGCGCTGTTCTCGCTGTTTGCGCTTCTCCGTTGTTATCATCACATTTCTTGTCCCCGTCCTGCCCACCATGATTCGCCTCGTCAACGTCCACAAGTCGTTCGGTGCCAAGCGCGTCCTCGACGGCTTCACCCTGGACGTTCCCGAAGGCGAGACCGTCGTCATCATCGGCTACTCCGGCAGCGGGAAGTCCGTCGCCATCAAGCACATCGTCGGCCTCCTGGAGCCTGACGCCGGCGAGGTCTGGGTGGACGGACTCGAGGTCCCGAAGCTGTCCCGCCGCGAGCTCTACAAGCTCCGCGCCCGCATCGGCTACGTCTTCCAGTTCGCCGCCCTCTTCGACTCGTTCACCATCGGCGAGAATGTCGCCATGGGCCTCCGCAAGCAGGGCGAGCTCACCGAGGCGGAGATCGAGACGCGCGTGCACGAGGCCCTCGACCTCGTGGACCTGCCCGACGTCGCGAACAAGTTCCCGGCCGAGATGTCCGGTGGCATGCGCAAGCGCGTCGGCATCGCGCGCGCCATCGCCACGCGCCCCAAGTACATCCTCTACGACGAGCCCACCACCGGGTTGGATCCCGTCACCAGCGCCGTCATCGACCAGCTCATGGTGCGCATGCGCGAGAAGCTCGGCGTCACCGGCGTCGTGATCACGCACGACATGCGCAGCGCCTACACCGTCGGCACGCGCATCGCGATGCTCTACGAGGGCAAGGTGCGCCAGGTCGGCACGGTGGACGAGATCCGGCACAGCAGCGACCCGCTCGTGCGCCAGTTCATCGAGGGACGGCCGACGCTGGATGACCAGGCCGCGCTGGCGGGGGCGCGGTGACGAGGCAGCGCGCGCGGCTCGAGACGTCAGCGGGCGGCGTGGTCTATCGCGTGACCGACGGCGACCCCGTCTTCCTCGTCATCCGCGACAGCTACCGCAACTGGGGATTTCCCAAGGGGCACGTCGAGCGCGGCGAGGCGGTGGAATCCGCCGCGATGCGCGAGGTCACCGAGGAGACCGGGCTCGACCAGCTCTCGCTGCGCGGCGAGATCGAGGTCATCGACTGGTACTTCCGGTTCCGCGGCAAGCTCATCCACAAGGTGTGCCACTTCTACCTGATGGAGAGCGCCAGCAGCAAGACATCGCCCCAGCGCGCCGAGGGGATCACCGAGTGCCGGTGGATGCCGTATGACGAGGCCGAGGCACTCATTTCGTATGCCAACGCGCGCGAGGTCCTGCGGCGTGCGCATGGCCTCGTCGCGGCGCGCGGCGCGGTCGCCTGAGCCATGCCCGAGCGCGCCGCCGCGGCCGTACCGCCCCCCGTCGTCCTCGTCTTCGCGCCCCGTGAGCGCACGCGGTCGCTCGCGCGCGACGCCTTTCCCCGGCGCCGCTGGCGCGTGCTCCTGGCGCGAGGCGTGGACGACTTCGCGCGCGGCTTCCGCGACGAGCTGATCGACGCCGCGGTGGTGGACCTCGGCGGCGGGCACGAGGACACCTGGGCCGCCGCAGGCCTCGCGCGCGAGTTCCCGAGCGTGCCATTCTTCGCGCTCACCAGCCTCAGGGCCGCGGAGGGCCCCGCGCTCGCGCAGTGCGCGACACTCGAGTTCGCCGACGTGCTCGTCGAGGACGTGGACGAGGACGCCATTCGCGAGCTGGTCCTGCGCCACGCCTTCTCCACGCGCTTCTCCCGCGCGCTCGAGGCGCCGCCCCCCGCGCTCGGCCTTGCCACCGCCCTGCAGGTGGACGCCTGGCGGTTCGTGGTGCAGCATGCCGGCCGCCCCGTGCGCACGGCCGCGCTCGCCGACTGGCTCGGCGTCACGCGCGAGCACCTGAGCCGGACCTTCTCGGCCGGCGGTGCGCCGAATCTCAAGCGGATCATCGACCTCGTGCGGCTCATCGCCGCCGCCGAGCTGGCCAAGAACCCCGGCTACGACGTGCGCGATGTCGCCAACGTGCTGAGCTTCGCGTCGTCGTCGCACCTCTCGAGCACCGCGCAGCGCATCGCCGGCACGCGCCCCGGCTCGCTGTCGCGCCTGCGCACCGTGGACCTCATCGAGCGGTTCAGCCGGGGGCACGCGCGGAGTCGCGGCTAGCCGGGTCCGTAAGCTGGCGGTCGAGGTACACCAGGAACCCACCCAGCAGCCGCCCCACGAGCTGCGCCCGGTGCGTGAGCTGCGCCAGGTGCGCGCCGGATATCAGGTCGGCGTGCCGCGCGATGGTCAGGTGTGTCTCCAGCCGGTACAGCTCGCGGCGGGCCGCCCGGTACGACTGCCGCTGCTCCGGCGCCGTGTAGCGGCCGTAGCCGTCGGCGATCTGCGCCGCCAGCGCGACCGCGGACAGCATCGCGGCGTCCGCCACCGCCTTCACTTCGCGGCGGCTGCCGTGGCGCATCGCGCGGACCACGTCAGCGGCCAGCGCGACGGCCTCCTGCCACACCTTGAGATCCCTGAGCCCGGCAGACATGGGCGCAAGGTGCCCCCCGGGCCCGCCCGATGTGCCACCAAAAGCCCGCGCCCTCGGCCGTTCCGCCGGTGCCCCGGGCCTGCGGCGACCCGGCCGGCCGACCGCACGCCGGTCGGCTTGCTTGACCCCCATCCTTGTGATAATTTTCACAAGCTGTGCCCACTTTTTCTTGACGCACGTTTTCCCGAACATCCCGTATGGCTACCGAGACGACGCTTCGCCCCGGCGAGATCAAGGACATCCTCCTGCGCGAGATCGAGGCTGCTGACCTCCGCGCGCTCGATGTCGAAGAGGTCGGTACGGTCCTTGAAGTGAAGGACGGCATCGCCCGCATCTACGGCCTGCAGAAGGCCATGGCCGGCGAGATGCTCGAAATCACGTCCTCCGAGACCGGCAACAAGGTCACCGCGCTCGCCCTCAACCTCGAAGAGGACAACATCGGCGCGGTCATCCTCGGTGACTTCCTGCAGCTCAAGGAAGGCGACGAAGTGCGCCGCACCGCGCGCGTGCTCGAGGTCCCGGTCGGCCCGGCGCTCGTCGGCCGCGTCGTGGACGCGCTCGGCCGCCCGATCGACGGCATGGGCGACATCAAGACGTCGGCAACGCGCAAGGTCGAATCGCCGGCGCCGGGCATCATCGTGCGCCAGCCCGTGAAGGAGCCGCTGCAGACCGGCATCAAGGCCATCGACTCGATGATTCCGATCGGCCGCGGCCAGCGCGAGCTGATCATCGGCGACCGCGGCACCGGCAAGACGGCCATCGCCGTCGACACGATCATCAACCAG
>DASZRI010000090.1:0-5471 GCA_035549215.1 Gemmatimonadaceae bacterium
GAGGTGGTGGTGCTGCTCAAGACGCGCTCGGCGCGGCTGGAGACGCTGCAGGCGGCCTTCAGCGAACTGCACCCGTACAAGGTCCCGGAACTGCTCGCCCTCCCCGTGGAAGCGGGGCTGCACAAGTACCTCGAGTGGATCGCGGGCGAGACGACGCTCGCGCTCGCCTGAGCCTCATGCATCGCGACGAGCCGTCCCTCCAATCCGAATTGCCACTGGTCTCCGAGCGCGCGGCCATCCGGGCGCCGCTGGAGCGTGAGGTTCCCGTAGTGCCCGTCATTCCCAACGCCGACCTTCCGGCGCCGCCGCCGGAATCGCCCGCCCCGGCGCAAACCGCGCGCATTGACGCCCCGGCCCGGCAGCAGCAGGTCGCCGAACTGCGCCTGCGCGCCGACCGCGGCGACACCACCGGCGCGCTGGCGCAGCTGGACAAGCTCGTGTCCGAGTCGCCTGACGACGTCGAGCTCCTGTGCGAACGCGCGACGCTGCTGACCGCGATGTCGCGCTTCGACCGCGCGGATGCCGACGTGCGCCGGGCGCTGCGCCTGGACGAAAGGCACCCCGGCCCGCTCCTCGCAGCGGGGTTGCTGGCGTGCAAGCGTGCCCGCTGGCGCGACGCGATCGAGCCGCTGCGCGCCGTGGTGGCGCTCACGCCCGACGACGCGAGCGCCCACTACTACCTGGGCGAGGCGTACAACCACATCGACGAGCTGCCTCCGGCGCTGGCGGCGTTCGAGCGGGCGACGGCGCTCGACCCGCGCAACTGGCGCGCGCTGAAGGGCGTCGGGATGGTGCTGGACCGGCTCGGGCGCCGGGAGGAAGCGACCGAGGCGCATCGCCGCGCGCGGGAAATCCGGGCGTCGTGATGGGCGGGAGCGGCGGTCTCGCATGAGTCGCCGCGGGGTGGCGGCCGTGGTGATCCTCGCGTGCTGGATCGCGGGGATGGCCGTGCTCGTCCGCCGGGAGTTCTTCCAGCCGAACACCAAGCGCCTGGCCGAAGCCGCGGTGCGCGTGTCGCCCGGCGCCGTGTTCTACGCGGTGCTCCAGTCGGGGCAGCAGATCGGCTTCGCGTCGTCCACCATCGACACGACGCGGGATTCGATCACCGCCACGGATTACCTGGTCGCCGACATTCCCGCCGGCGGCGCGGTGCACCGCGTGCAGGCCCGCACCGTGGTCGGTCTCTCGCGCGCGCTGCGCGTGCGCACGTTCGACGTCGAGGTGGAATCGGAGGCCGCGCCCGTGCGCGCGTCGGGACGAGTGGTCGGCGACTCGCTCGTCCTGCTGGCGGTGTCCGCGGGCCCGGGCGCGTCGCCCGACACGCAGCGGCTGCGCATCGGCGGCCCGATCCTGCTGCCCACGCTCGTGCCGCTGGCCGTCGTGCTCGGCGAGCAGCCGAAGGTGGGCAAGTCATACCTGCTGCCGCTGTTCGACCCGACGACCATGGCGCCGCGCGATTCGCGCATCGCGGTGCAGGCGGAGACGACGTTCGTGGTGAACGACAGTTCCGTGTTCGACTCGAGCGCCGGGCGGTGGAAGGGCGTGCAGCCCGACACCCTGCACGCCTTCCGGCTCACCGCCGAGTCGGGCGACGGGTTCACGGGCTGGGTGGACGAGCAGGGGCGCGTCGTGCGCACGAGCAAGCTCGGCTTCACGCTCGAGCGGCGTCCGTATGAGGTGGCGTTCGAGAACTGGCGCATGGCGGCCGCGAAGGCCGACGCCGCAGGCGCCGACAGCTCGCGCGACATCCTGGAGACGACGGCGATCGCGGCGAACCGCACCATCGCGTCCGCGCTCGGGTCGCTGCGCGTGGTGCTGTCCAACGCGGAACTGAAGGGGTTTGACGTGGACGGCGGTCGCCAGTCGCTGCACGGCGACACGCTCACCATCACGCGCGAGCCGGCGAGCCAGCTCGCGGCGATGTACACGCTGCCGCTGGGCGGGCGCCGCCTGCTGCCGGCGTACACGCGCGCCGAGCCGCTGCTCGAGGTGACGTCCCCGCAGATCGCGACGCTTGCCGCGCGAATCCGAGCCGGCAGCCCCGATCCGCGCGTGGTCGCCGAGCGCATCAACCGCTGGGTGTACGATTCACTCGAGAAGAAGGTGAGCCTCGGGGTGCCGAGCGCATTGCAGGTGCTGCGGACGCGGAGCGGCGACTGCAACGAGCACACGCAGCTCTACGTCGCGCTTGCGCGCGCCGCGGGCATCCCGGCGCGCGTGGCGGCCGGGCTCGCCTACGTGAACGGCAAGTTCTATTACCACGCCTGGCCGGAAGTCTTCCTGAACGGCTGGGTGGCGGTGGATCCCACGTTCGGCCAGTTCCCGGCCGACGCGTCGCACCTGCGGTTCGTGGTCGGCGGGCTGACGCGCCAGGTGGAACTGATCCGGCTGATGGGCGCTTTGCATATCACGGTCGTGCACGACGGCGCGGGACGCTGACGTCCCGTCGCCGGGCATCCCCCACTCGCACCCCGCCATGATCCGACTCACCAGCCTCACGAAGCGGTACGGCAGCTTCACGGCCGTGGACGCCATTGACCTCGAGGTCCCGCGCGGGGAGCTGTTCGGCTTCCTGGGCCCGAACGGCGCCGGCAAGACGACGACGCTGCGCATGATCGCGGGCATCCTGCGGCCGACCGGGGGCATGGTACAGATCGCCGGGATCGACATCGCGAAGGATCCCAACGCGGCGAAGATGCGCCTCGGCTTCATCCCCGACCGTCCCTTCATCTATGAGAAGCTCACGGGGGCCGAGTTCCTGCGGTTCGTGGCCGGGCTGTACGAGCAGGAGGGGCCGGACGTCGAGCACCGCGCGCGCGAGCTGCTGGCGCTGTTCGACCTGGAGGAGTGGCGCGACGAGCTGGTGGAGAGCTACAGCCACGGCATGCGCCAGAAGCTGATCATCTCCAGCGCGTTCGTGCACCGTCCCGAGGTGATCGTGGTGGACGAGCCGATGGTCGGGCTCGATCCAAAGGCGGCGAAGATCCTGAAGGACCTGTTCCGCGAGTACACGAACCGCGGCAACACCATCATGATGTCCACGCACACGCTGGAAGTGGCCGAGGCGATGTGCGACCGAATCGCGATCATCCAGGGGGGCAAGATCCGCGCGTGCGGGACGATGGCCGAGCTGCGGCAGAGCGCGGAGGAAGGCGCGCGCGGGCTGGAGGACATCTTCCTGCGGCTCACCGGCGAGAACGCGGCGCGCGAGCTGGTCGAGGTGCTGAATGCCTGACGGCGGCGCGGCGGCGGCCGTGGCCGGGCCGGCGACGGTCCGCGTCCCCGATCCCTCGCTGAAGCACGTGCTCGCGCCCAAGGTGCTGACGGCGCGCGAGCGGCTGATGGCCAGCGAGCGCGGGCGCGGCGCGCGCTTCACGGTGCTGGCCGTATTCGGCGCGCTGTTCTGGACGTTCATCTACTTCGTGCTCTATCGCCTGCTCACGTACTTCAAGGGCGTGCAGGAGATCGGCCCGCTGCTTGCGGGCAAGCTGCTCGGCCTCATCCTGGTCGGGTTCTTCTCGATCCTCGTGCTGTCGAACATCATCACGGCGCTGTCGAGCTTCTTCCTGGCGCGCGACCTCGACCTGCTGGTGTCCGGGCCCGTCGACTGGCTGAAGCTGTATGTCGCCAAGCTGCTCGAGACGCTGGTGCACTCGAGCTGGATGGTGACGCTGCTCGCGATCCCGATGTTCGCGGCATACGGCCGCGTGTACGAAGGCGGCTGGTGGTTCCCGCTGGTCGCGGCCGCGGCGTTCGTGCCCTTCCTGGTCGTGCCGGCCGTGCTCGGCTCGGCGGTGACGCTGCTGCTCGTGAATATCTTCCCGGCGCGGCGCACGCGGGACATCCTGAGCGTGATCGCGGTGCTCGCCGCGGGCGGCATCGTGCTGCTGTTCCGGCTCATCCGGCCCGAGCGGCTGGCGCGCCCCGAGGGGTTCCGGTCGCTGGTGGACTTCGTCTCGGTGCTGCGCACGCCCACGTCCCCGCTGCTGCCCAGCGAGTGGGTGTCGCGCGGCCTGATGTCGTGGCTGCAGTACCGGCTGGACTACCTGCCCTTCTACCTGCTGTGGTCCACCGCGGCGGCGAGCATCGTGCTCGGCGCGCTGCTCCACCGCGCGCTGTACCTGAAGGGATTCAGCAAGGCGCAGGAGAGCGCGGAGCGCTGGGTCCGCAACTCGACGTGGCGCCGGCTGGGCGAGCGCGTGCTCAGCCCCCTGAGCATCCTGCGCCGCGAGCTCGTGCTCAAGGAGCTGCGGCTCTTCTTCCGCGACACCACGCAGTGGTCGCAGCTCATCCTGCTGGCCGTGCTCGTGGTCGTGTACGTGTTCAACATCAAGTTCCTGCCGCTGCACGGCGAGGGGATGACGTTCTTCCTCGTGAACATCGTCCCGTTCCTGAACCTGGTGCTGGCCGGCTTCGTGCTGGCGTCCATTGCCGCGCGGTTCATCTTTCCCGGCGTGAGCCTCGAGGGACGCACGCTCTGGCTGCTGCGGTCGAGCCCGATGTCCATCGTGGACCTGCTCTGGTCCAAGTTCTGGGTGGGCACGCTGCCGCTGCTCGTGCTCGCGCTCGGCATCGTGTTCGTGACCGACTACCTGCTCGACGTGAGCGAGTTCATGTTCGCGGTGTCGGTGTTCACGATCGCGGGCATGACCTTCGCCGTTTCCGGCCTCGCGCTTGGCTTCGGCACGCTGTTCCCCCAGTTCGACACGGAGAACGCGGCGCAGATCCCGACGTCGTTCGGCGGGCTGCTCTTCATGATGACGTCGGTGGCGATGATCGGCGGTGTCGTCATCGTCGAGGCGCGCCCCGTGTATTCGTACCTGTCCGCGCGCGTGTACAACACGTCACCCGACCCGCTGGAAATGTGGCTCGGGTTCGGGGCCGCGGCGGCGATCTGCGTGGCCTGCACGCTCGTGCCGATCCGCGTGGCGCTGCGCCGCCTGTCCGCCGTCGAGCGGTAGGATCCTTACACGTGCGGTTCGTGACCCGGGCGCGGTGGCCGGGGTCAGGCCGGGCGAGGAACCCGGGGCCAAATCCCGGGCCACCGGCCCGCCGGGCGTCCCGTCGGGCGTCACGCCGAACCCTCACACGCTGGAGGCAGGAATGGTGCGCATGCGCTGGCTGGCCCTTGCTCTCGTAGTCTGCGTCGCATCAACCGCCCACGCCCAGGCGGCGTCGAAGGACACGACGCACGCCAAGGCCGGGGCCATGAAGAAGGGCGCGCACATGAAGGGCGAGAAGATGGAAGCCAAGGGCGACATGGCCATGGCCAAGGGCGAGAAGATGGAGTTGAAGGGCGAGAAGATGGAGAAGCACGCCCCCAAGGCCGGCGACAAGATGGAAGCCAAGGGCGAGCACATGGAAAAGGCCGGCCACAAGATGGCCGCCAAGGGCGAGAAGATGGAGAAGGGCAAGAAGGACACTTCCACCGTCAAGAAGCCCTGACCAGCGTTGGCTGATGCAGCAGGGCC
>DASZRI010000091.1:0-2703 GCA_035549215.1 Gemmatimonadaceae bacterium
CGGCCGGGATCAGGTCGGCCAGGTCCCGGAAGTGGCGGTGCTCGATCGTGCCCGAGGTCCGGTTGACGACCATCAGCCGGCTCGCGTCGCGCGGCTCGACCGGCGTCTGCGCGATGAGGTCCGGGGGAAGGTGGAAGTCGAAGTCGCTGGTGAACATGACTAAATAAAAGCGCAAGACCGGGTACTGCGCAGGACCGGATACTGCGCACAGCCGGGTACGGCGCAGGACCGAAACCGCGAGGGAACAGCGCAGGACCGAACCAGCGAGGACAGCGCGGGGCCGGGAACGCGAACCCAGCGCACGAGGGAACTCACTCTTTCCCGCGGCCACTTGTCGCTCTGCGACTCGTCTCTCGTAGTTTCGCCGTTTCGGCCCTGCGCCGTTTCGGTCCTGCGCAGTCACCGGTCTTGCGCAGTTTCCGGTCCTGCGCCGTTCTCGCCCTGCGGCGCCCTACAGGAGCCGCCCCTGCTCCGAGCCCTGTGTCGCCGCAAAGCCCAGGTGCCGGTACGCCATCGGCGTCGCGACGCGCCCGCGCGGCGTGCGCTGCAGGAAGCCGTTCTGCACCAGGAAGGGTTCGTACACTTCCTCGATCGTGTTCGCGTCCTCGCCTACGGCGGTGCCGATGCTCGCGAGTCCCACCGGGCCGCCCTCGAACTTCTCGATGATCGTGCGCAGGATGCGCGTGTCCATGTCGTCGAGGCCGAACTCGTCCACGTCGATCAGCCGGAGCAGCTCCATCGCCACCTCCTGCGTGATCGTCCCGTCGGACTTCACCTGCGCGTAGTCGCGCACGCGGCGGAGCAGGCGGTTGGCCACGCGCGGCGTGCCGCGCGAGCGGCGCGCAATCTCGCGCGCCCCCGGCCCGTCGATCTGCACGCGCAGCACCTCGGCTGAGCGCACGACGATCTGCTCGAGGTCCTCGGGCGGGTAGAAGTTCAGCCGCTCGACGATGCCGAACCGCGCGCGCATCGGCGGCGTCAGCATGCCGAAGCGCGTCGTTGCGCCGATGAGCGTGAACCGCTCGATCGGCATCGTGATCGTCTGCGCCTTGGGGCCCTCGGACAGCCGGATGTCGATGCGGAAGTCCTCCATGGCCGGATAGAGGAACTCCTCGATGATCGGGCGCAGCCGGTGGATCTCGTCGATGAACAGGATGTCGCCGGCACGCAGGTTCGTGAGCGTGCCGACCAGGTCCCCCGGCTTCTCCAGCGCCGGCCCCGACGTCGTGCGGATGTTGACGCCCAGCTCGCGCGCGATGAGCTCGGCCAGCGTCGTCTTGCCCAGCCCCGGCGGGCCGAAGAAGAGCGCGTGGTCCATGGGCTCGCGCCGCGCCAGCGCCGCGTCGATCCAGATGCGCAGGCTCTCCTTGACCTTGGGCTGGCCGATGAACTCCGCCAGGCGCTGCGGGCGGAGCGACAGCTCGACGACCGATTCGTCGGCCAGGGCTTCGGGCGTGGTGATTTCGGCGCGCGTCATGGCGGAAGGAGAGTACAGCGCGGGCGTGATTGACACCAACGGCGGTGCGCCGCAATATACCGAAGAGACGCCGAATTTGCACGGATGCGCGCGGCGTCGCTGCGACGATGTGGCAGCCAGCGCGCGCCGCAGGCACCGTCGCGGTTGGTAACCGGCGTTACAGCGCCTCCAACATCCTTAGCTAAGCTCTTTCGCTGGGCGCTCGCGTGCGACATATTGTGGCCCATTGTGGCTGGACCGCGTCACGCCGCGGCGGGGCATGCTCCGTCGCGGCCACGGCTGCGGGCACGACGGCAAGACCCGAAGCAGTGCGATCACCAAATACTCGAGAGGAGGCAGTTCATGGCACGCGACCGTCTGCTGCGCATGTGTGCGCTTGGCGCAGGCGCCTTCATGCTGGCCGCGCTGTTCAATCCCGCTGGCGCCCAGAACCTGGACAGCCTGAAGAAGGCGTACACGCTTCCGGAACTGCCGGCGGGTGCTGAGCTGCTTGCGGCCAACGCGGCGCACTCCGCGCCGGGCAGCAGCTCCGGATCGCCCTCGGCGTTCGGCGCCGGCTGGGGCCAGGCCTTCGTAGGCGCCAGCTACCAGAACCGCGAGCGCGGCAAGGACATCCAGGACGGCGCTGGGGTCGTGGGCTTCGGCCTGGGCGACCCCATCAACGCCGTGGGCCTCGAGGTGGCCGTGACGTCGTACTCCACGGTGCGCTCCGGCTTCGGCAACCATGGCGCGGTGAGCTTCAAGGCGCACCGGATGCTGCCCGATCAATGGGGCATCGCCGTGGGCTTCGAGAACGCGCTCACGTGGGGCACCAACGACGGCGGCAACAGCTGGTACGGTGTGGTTTCCAAGGTCCAGGACCTGACGGACGACCCGTCGGGGTTGTTCGGAAGCGTCACGCTGAACGCGGGCATCGGCAACGGCCGCTTCCGCGACTTCCACAACACGACGCTGAGCGATGGCACGGTGGTCCTCGGCGCGCCGCGGAGCAACGTCGGCTTCTTCGCTTCCGGCGGCCTGCGCCTGCACCCGACGACGTCGCTGGTCGCGGACTGGGGCGGTCAGGACCTGACGCTGGGGCTCTCGATCGCGCCGTTCGCGTCGCTGCCGCTGGTGTTCACGCCGGCATTGGCCGACGTGACGGAGCGGGCCAACAACGTCGCGCGGTTCATCCTCGGCGTTGGTCTCGGCTTCCAGATCCCCACCCTCAGCCACTGATCCGCGCG
>DASZRI010000092.1:0-2791 GCA_035549215.1 Gemmatimonadaceae bacterium
GACGCGCCAGCTCGACGACTGCCGCCTGGCCCAGCGGGAACTGGTGCGCATTCGCCAGCTGCTCACCTACCGCGATGGCATCGTCATCGTCACCGGGCCCACCGGGTCCGGCAAGACGACCACGCTGTACTCGGCGATCAAGGAGATTGCCACCGGCGACATCAACATCATGACGGTGGAAGATCCCATCGAGTACGAGCTGCCGGGGATCACGCAGATGCAGGTGGAGGCCAAGCGCGGGGTGACGTTCGCCTCGGCGCTGCGCGCCATCCTGCGCCAGGACCCCGACGTGATCTTCGTGGGCGAGATCCGCGACGAGGAGACGGCCCAGGTCGCGGCGCAGGCGGCCATGACGGGCCACCTCGTGCTCGCCACGCTGCACACCAACGACGCGATGAGCGCGGTGACGCGCCTCGCGGACCTGGGGCTCGACCGCGCGACGGTGGCGGCGACGCTTCGCGGCAGTGTCGCGCAGCGCCTCGTGCGCCGTGCATGCCCGGACTGCGCAGTGCCGCTGGGCCCTGCGGACGAGCTGACCGAGCGCGAACAGCGGCTGGCCGCCGCGTACGGCATGCGCCCGGTGGTCCGCGCCGCCGGCTGCGCCCGCTGCAGCATGACGGGCTTCCTGGGGCGCATCCCGGTGAACGAGGTCGCCGTCGTCACGCCGCACCTGGCGGAACAGATCGCCGCCGGCGCCACGATGCAGGCGCTGCAGCGCGCGGCGGTGTCCGCGGGCATGCGCACGCTGCGCGAGGTGGCGCTGGAGCGTGCGGCCAAGGGCGAGACGACGCTGCAGGAAGTGGAGCGGGTGCTGGGCGACACCAGCGTCGAGGCGCCGCCGCCGGAGGCCGCACAGCCGGCGCGCCCGCGCGTGCTCGTGGTGGACGACGACCCGGTGACGCGCACGCTCGCCGCGACGCTGCTCGACGGCGCCGGATTCAGTGTCGTGCAGGCCGACGACGGCGACGTTGCGCTGGAGCGCCTGCAGGCCGGCGAGGAGTTCTCGCTGGTCGTCACCGACCTCCACATGGCCCGCATGAACGGCGACCAGCTCCTTGCTGCACTGCGCGGCAACGTGCAGACGGCAGGGCTTCCGGTGATCGTCCTCACCGGCTCGGCCGAGTACGAGACCGAGGTGGCGTTGATGGACGCGGGGGCCGACGACTACATTCGGAAGCCGATCGACCCCCCGCGGTTCATGGCGCGCGTCAAGGCCGCGCTGCGACGGGCCGGGGCGTAGCGTTCGGCGCGACCTGCAATGCCCGACACTTCCCCGGCTGGGTTCGATCCTGAGGCGCTCGACCGCCTGCGCCGCTTTGGCGGCGGCAAGCTGCTGCTGGGCATGATCGAGCTGTTCATCGCGAATGCGCCGGAGCGGCTGGCGGCCGCGCGCCAGGCGCTCGCGGCGAATGACGCCAACGGCGTGCGGCAGGCGCTGCACGCGCTCAAGTCCAGCGCCGGGCAGCTGGGCGCGGTGGCGCTGCAGGAGTTGTGTGCGCAGGGCGAGGCCCACGCCTCGCGCGGAGAGCTGGCACCGGTGCACGCCATCGCACCGGCGCTCGAGCAGGAGTTTCAGGCGGCGCGCCAGCGCCTCGAAGCGGAACGCACCGGAGGCTGACTCGTGGCTACCCTCGCCGTCGTCGAAGACAACGCCGACAACCGCCTGCTGCTGCGGGCCATCCTGGATGGCTCGTACGACATCGTGGAGTACGAGAACGGCGCCGACGCGCTGGCCGGCCTCGCCCAGGCGAAGCCCGACCTCGTGCTGCTCGACATCTCGCTGCCCGGCATGGACGGGCTGGAGATCCTGGCGCGCATCCGCGCGGACGACCAGCTCAAGGCCCTGCCCGTGCTGGCGCTCACCGCACACGCCATGGCCGGCGATCGCGAGAAGTACCTCTCCGCGGGCTTCGACGACTACATCACGAAGCCGATCGTGGACGAGTCGCTGCTCCTGTCGGCCATCGAGCGCTGGGTGCCGCCGCGCGCCTGAGCGCGCCGCACCCGGCGCCTGAGCGCGACCTCCGCTACGCCTCGCGCAGCGCCGCCATCGGCGTGGTCGCGAACACCTCGCGGCTGGTGAGCAGCCCGATGGCGACCGAGAGCAGCGTCATGCCCGCGCTCACGGCCAGCGCGGGGAGCACCGCGGGAGTGAACGGCACGTCGAACACGTAGTGCACCAGCGCCCACGCGCCGCCCACCGACAGCAACACCCCGGCCAGGCTGCCCAGTGCGCCCAGCAGTGCGTACTCGGCCAGCATGATGCGGCCGATCTGCCGCCGCGTGGCGCCCAGCGTCTTGAACAGCACGCCCTCGCGCATGCGCTCGCGCCGCGTGGCCGACACGGCGCTGAACAGCACCGGCACGCCGAGCAGCAGGCTGATCAGGGCCATGAAGCGGATGGCCGTCGTCACCTTGTTCAGCACGTTGCCGATGGTCTGCTGCACCTGTGACAGGTCCAGGCTCGACACGTTCGGGTACTTCTGCACGATGTCGCGCTGCAGCTCGGCCACGGCCCGCGCCGAGGGCGCGTAGCTCAGGAACACGAACTGCTGCGGCGCGTCGCGCAGCGAGCGCGTGGAGAACACCGCGAAGAAATTGGGCTGGAAGCGCGCCCACGACACGTCGCGCAGGCTCGTGATCTTCGTCGAGATCCGCACGCCCTGCACGTCCCACGTGATCGTGTCGCCCACGTACACGCCAAGCTCGCTGGCCAGCCCGGCGTCCAGCGAGACCTCCGGCATCGTGTCCTTCGCGGCATCGAACCACTGGCCGGCCACGAGCTTCTCCG
>DASZRI010000093.1:0-4613 GCA_035549215.1 Gemmatimonadaceae bacterium
CGTAGGGGCCACACCCGTTCCCATTCCGAACACGGCCGTTAAGCCCTACAGCGCCGATGGTACTCCGATCGAGAGATCGCGGGAGAGTAGGCCGTCGCCGGCACCTCCTTCACACGCCCCAGCCCCGGCTGGGGCGTGTGCATTTCCCCCCCCGGCCGACTGCGGGCACACCCGCCCCTCGCCGCCGGCATCGCCCCCATCGTACGCGGCAACATCGCTCGCGCCGCGCGCGTACCGTCCGTCCTTCCTTCCGCCGTCCCTCGCTATACTCCTGCCCATGCCTCGCGCGGGAATCGTCGCCGTTGTCGGCAAGCCCAATGCCGGAAAGTCCACGCTGCTGAATCGCATCGTGGGCCAGAAGCTCAGCATCGTCAGCTCGAAGCCCCAGTCGACCCGCGATCGCATTGCCGGGATCCGCACCGAGGGCGACACGCAGATGGTGGTCCTCGACACGCCCGGCCTGCTCAACCCGCGATATGCGCTGCAAAAGGCCATGCATGCGGCGGCGCTTGCTGCGCTGGCCGATGCCGACGTGATCATCTACCTGGCCGACGCGCACCGCGGCGTGCCGCCGTCGCTGGCCGAAGCCGCCACGCTCGAGCAGCCGCCGCGCGCCCCGGTGCTGGTGGCACTCAACAAGGCGGATACGCTCGCGCCCGAACAGCGCGCCGAGCTCGGCGCGCAGGTGCCCGACGCACACCTGATTTCCGCGGCGACAGGGGAGGGCGTGGAGGCGCTGCTCGCGGCGGCCGCATCGCATCTGCCGGAGTCGCCATTCCTGTATCCCGAGGACGAGATCGCCACCCAGGCGGTGCGCTTCTTTGTCGGCGAGTTCGTGCGCGAAACGGCACTCGAGCAACTCGAGGAAGAGCTGCCCTACAGCATCGCGTGCGAGATCGAGGAGTTCCGCGAGGCACAGGTGCCGGTGTACATTCGTGCGGTCCTCTACGTCGAGCGGGACAGCCAGAAGCAGATCCTGATCGGCGCGAAGGGCGCCCGGGTGCGGAGCATCGGGCAGGCGGCCCGGGCAAAGATTGAATCCTTCCTTGGCCAGCGTGTGTACCTCGACCTGTGGGTCAAAGTGCTGCATGACTGGCGCAAGAGCGCCAGTGCGCTCAACCGATTTGGCTACAAGCTCCCTGAGGAGCGGCCGTCATGACCGTGCCACCCGAATTGCTGCAGATCCTGGTCTGCCCCAAGTGCAAGGGCCCGCTGGAATATCGCGAGGCCGAGTCGGCGCTCGTGTGCCAGGCGTGCCGGTTGCGCTATGCGGTGCGCGACGGCATCCCGATCATGCTCATCGATGAGGCGACCGCGCTCTAGGCTTGGCCGCGCGCTGGCCGTCGTCGGGACCTGCGCCGGGCTCCTGGGCGGTCCTGGCGCCCGCATCGCGCGGGCGCAGGGCGGCATTGCGACGGGCGGCGGGCTGGAGCTCGTACTGCCCGTCGGCGCGCGCGCCGTGGGGCTGGGCCAGGCCGTGGTCGCCGACCAGCTGGGCAGCGAGAGCATCTGGTGGAACCCGGCGGCGCTTGCGCGCCTGCACAGCCGGGAGCTGGCACTGCACCACGGGCAGACCTTCGCGCTGACGCAGGACGCGTTCTCGTTCGTGCTGCCGGTGGCGCCGGTGGGCGTGCTGGCCGTGTCCGCGAGCCTGTTCAACTACGGGGCGCAGGAGCAGACCGACATCACGGGCACGCTCGGCACCTTCACGCCCCGGGCCAACATCTACGCGGCCAGCTTCGCGGCGAGCGCGGGCTCGCGCGTGTTCCTGGGGCTCAACTACAAGGTGTACCAGCTCGGGATCTCATGCTCCGGCGGGTGCGCCGGGTTCGCGTCGCAGAACGCGGCCACGTCGGCGCTGGACTTCGGGGCGCAGGTGATCGCGCGTGCGGACTCGACGCTGGTGATCGGTGCCGCGCTGCGAAACGTAGGGCCGCGGCTGCAGGTGAACGACGCGCCGCAGGCCGATCCGCTGCCGACGCGCCTCGACATCGGCGTCACCTACGCGCCGCGCATCGCCTCGCTCGGGCCTGATGCCTCGCTCAAGTTCGGGGCCGGCGTGGTGAACTCCATCCCCTCCACCGGGGCGGGGCTGCGGGTCGGCACCGAGCTCTCGTGGCAGCAGAAGATCCACGTGCGCGCCGGCTACGTGCACGAGGGGCCGGGCGGCTCGGGGCCGACCATCGGGGTGGGTGCGAGCACGGGCCGGCTGGTGCTCGACATCGCGCGGCTGTTCAGCGACAACGTTGCGAACACGAGCACGCCGCCCACGTACCTCTCGCTGCGGTTCGTCTTCTGATGCGCGCGATCCTGGCCGTCGCCGTGCTCACGGCGGCGCAGGCGGCGGGAGCGCAGCGCGTGGCGGAGCGCTTCCGTCCGGTGCCGTCGGTGTCAGTCCCGCCGAGTGGCGGCGCGGTGCCCGCGTGGGCCGCGACGTCGCGTGCGGCGTGGGCAGGCTCGGCCGATGCGCCCGCTGCAGCGGCACGCGTACCGCGGGCGGGGCAGGGCGATGCACCTTCCGCAGGTTCGGCGGCGCATCGCGGGCTGGCGTTCCTGCCGATGTGGGCGGCGCCGATCGCGTCGGCGGCGATTCCCGGGTTGGGGCAGGGCGTGCTGCACCAGCAGCGCGCGGCAGCGTATCTCGCGGCCGAGGCGTTCGTGTGGCTGCAGTACCTGAAGGACCGGCGCGACCTGCGGGACCAGACCAACGGGTACGTGGACCTGGCGGCGCGCGTGGCCCGCGCGTCGTTCTCCAGCAATCCCCCGCGCGGCGACTGGGCCTACTACGAGTGGATGGAGCACTACGCCGAGAGCGGCGTGTACAGCCAGAACGGCGATACGGTGCACGTGCAGCCGAACACCAACGAGGCCACGTACAACGGGGCGGTGTGGCTGCTGGCCCGCCGGACATACTGGGCGGACCCGGCGTCCCCGCCGCCGGAGACCTCGGACGCGTACAGGAAGGCGCTGGTGTTCTACCAGGAGCGGGCCTACCGGCCGGACTATCGGTGGTCGTGGGCGAATGCCCAGCTCGAGCGCGACCTGTTCCGCCGCATGATCAACAAGCGGAATGACGCCAACCGGCACATGACGTCCGACGTCGGCGTGCTGATCGCGAACCACGTGTTGAGCACGGTGGATGCCTTTGCTTCGCTGCGGCTGCGATTGAGCACGGGCCCGCAGGGCGACTACGAACTCCACTGGAGCGTCCCGTTCGGCGCCCCGTGAACCGGGGGCTGGTGCCGTCGCGACGGTGCGCGACGGGACGAGCCGGCGGGCAGGTGCCGAGTCCGCGCGGTTCCTTCGCGCAACTGTCGGCCGCGTCATCGTTTGACTTGCCATATATCGGCCGGTATCTTGGCCCCTCAGGCGTCCCCGACCTCCCCTCGTGAGCGTAGCCAAGCCCTCAGTCCTCGTGTTTTCCCCAGGCGACCAGCCGCTTCCAGGCGTGGTGGGCGCCTGGCTCGCGTCGCTCGGGCTCAAGATCCTGCGCCCGACCACGGCGGACGAGCTCATGGCGATCTCGCTGCGCGGGCGGCCGCGCGCAGTGGCGTTCGATGCGCGGACCCACCCGGTGCAGGCGCTGGCGGCGTGCCACCGCATGAAGAACGACTCGTACACTGGCGTGGTGCCGTGCCTGGCGATCACGCGCCCGGACGATGCGTCGTTCTCGGCGGCGTTCGAGGCGGGCGCGGACGAGGTGCTGCGCGATACGCTGACGGACCAGGAAATGCGGACGCGGATGGACTCGATGCTGCGGCGGTCGGATCGCGACCTCGTGGTGCACCCGTCCACCCGGCTTCCCGGTGCCGTCGAGATCGAGGCGGAGGTGACCCGCCGGCTGGGTACGGGCGAGCTGTTCGCGATGTGCTACGCGGACCTGGACCATTTCAAGGAGTTCAACGACCGCTACTCGTACTACGATGGCGACCGGTGCATCCGCATCCTGGCGATGGTCCTGCACGACGTGGTGAAGGGGCTGTGCCACGAGGATGGCTTCGTGGGGCACATTGGCGGGGATGACTTCATCTTCGTGATCCCGGTCGCCGCCGTGGCGGACGTATGCTCGGAAATCGTCTCGGTGTTCGACACCCTGATCCCGTACCAGTACTCGGAGCAGGACCGTCGCGCGGGTTATTTTTTCGGGAAGGACCGGCGCGGGCAGCTGCACCGGGTGCCGCTGATGACGGTGTCGATCGGCGTGGTGACGAACGAGCGCCGGCACTTCTCGCATGCGGCGCAGATGAGCGAGCTGGCGACCGAGATGAAGAGCTATGCGAAGACGCTGCCCGGTTCCGTGTACTCGGTGGATCGCCGCACGGATGAATCGGGGCCGGACGAGGCTAAGGGCGTGCGCGCCGGCGTGGCGGGCGCGACGGAGGAGCAGTGAACGTAACGTGTCCTGAGTGTCGCTCGGTGTTCCGCGTGGACCCGGCCCGCGTGCCGGGGACGTCCGTGCGCGCGCGGTGTTCCGTGTGCGGGGGCGTGATCACCGTCGTCCCACCCGCCGGGGCGACCGACGAATTCGCGCCGGCCGTTGCGGCGGTGCGTGCGACCGCGATGCCGACCCCGGTCGCGGTCCCTGCGGCGCCCGCGGTGGCGGCGCCCGCAAC
>DASZRI010000094.1:0-5314 GCA_035549215.1 Gemmatimonadaceae bacterium
CTGCCGGGCCAGCACCTGCACGGTGTCGAGCGATGACGGGTCGGCCCAGTGCGCGTCCTCCAGCACGATCACCAGCGCCGCTTCCGACGACACGGCCTGGAGCAAGTCCGCGATCGCGTCCACGATCATCCGGAACAGGGCTTCGGGCTCCGCATGCTTGTGCACGGGATCCGTGTCCGCATCCGGACGCGTGAGGCGGCCGAGCAGTGCGACGGACTCGGGGGCGACGCCGAGGCCGCCCGGGGAATCGAGCAGCTTGGGCACGAGGTCCATGAACACGCCCATCGGGCGCCGCACGTCGTGCGGCGACGAGCCCACGAGGACGCACGTGGCGCCATCCACTGCGGCGGCCTGCGTGAACTCGGCGGCCAGCCGCGTCTTGCCGATGCCGGCCTCCCCGTGCACGACGACCACTCCCGGCTGCCCGCGCCGGGCGCGCTGCAGGGTGCGCCACAGTTCCGCCATTTCGGCGTCGCGCCCGACGAACGGGCCGGGGCCGAGCCGGCGATACTGCGGGTCCGGGACGTGCTCGGAGATGCGCGTGCGCAGCAGGTGCGCCGGCACGCGAAGGTCGCGTCCATACGCCCCGATCTCGGCCAGGTATTCGTCGAGCAGCTTCACGGCGCCCGCCTTCTGCCCGTTCAGGGCGAGCGACTCGGCGAGGGCGAGCGTCGCTTCCTCGTTGAGCGGGTCGAGCGCCAGGCAGGCGCGGGCGAGCGGCTCGAGGGCGCGCCACTTGCCGTCGCCGCGGGTCGCGGCGATGCGCGCGACGAGCGTGGTGCGCAGGTCCTGCGCGATGCGGGCGCGCTGGAGGTCCACCCAATCGGCGAGGGCGGGCGAGAAATCCGGCGAATACTGGGGCAGGATGCCCGCCGCAATGGACGCCAGCGCCTGCTCATCGATGGTCGGCGCGTCGAGAACGGCGCTCACGTCGTCGCTCACGTCGTGCTCCGCGACCGTGACGATGTCGTCCCGTCCCTCGACGGGGGCGCCGAGGTGGCGGAGCTTGTAGAGCAACTGTCGCAGTCCGTGGCTCGCGGCGCGGGCGCCGTACCTCGGGTAAAGCAGCGCCTCGAGCTCCTCGCGCGGGACGGCGCGCCCGCGCTCGACGCCAAGGTACAGCAGCGTCCCGAACGCGCGTGCGGCGGACGGCAGGACGCGGCGTGCGCCGATGTGGATGACGGCGACGCCCAGGGTATGCAGGAGGATCATCTCAGCACCGCGCGGGGGCCTGCGAGCGAGTTCGGCTGGTGCGAAGGCCGGCGTCGTCGCCGGTCGTCCAGCCATCCTGCGCCTGCCTGTCCCATCACACTACCGCCGTACGCGATCAACGCGCGCATCAAAGGAACGCGCGCCGAGTTGCGGGAGTGCGTGGGAATGCTGCTGCGGTGGGGATGCGGGAGGGGAAGGGAGTGCCGGGCCTGCGGCCGGGGGACGGCCGCAGGGGGCGCTGACGATCAGGGCCTGCGATTGATGGCGATGACCTGTTCCGGTCCGACGCCTTCCGCTTCGGCCTGGAAGTTGAGCACCACGCGATGCGCGAGCACGCGCAGGGCGATGGCGTTGACGTCCTCGAGGTCGGGCATGGCGCGTCCGTCCATGGCGGCGCGCGCCTTGGCGCCGAGCACGAGGTATTGCGATGCGCGCGGGCCAGCGCCCCAGCTCACGTACTTCTTCACCTGCGGCGTGGCGCTCTCGGAGTCGGGGCGCGTGCTGCGGGCGAGCTGGACCGCGTACTTCACGACCGTGGGCGGTGCGGGGAGGCGGCGCACGAGGTGCTGCAGGGCGAGCAGCTGCTCGCCCGTGAGGAGCGGCGTGATCTGCACGTCGGTGTCGCCAGTGGTGGCGGCGACGATGCGCTCTTCCTCGTCGCGCGTGGGGTAGCCGACGCGGAGCTGGAACATGAAGCGGTCGAGCTGCGCCTCGGGGAGCGGGTACGTGCCTTCCTGCTCGATCGGGTTCTGCGTGGCGAGCACGAAGAAGGGTGCGGGGAGCGCGTGCGTCTGCCCGGCGGCGGTGACGGCGTGCTCCTGCATGGCCTGGAGGAGCGCGGCCTGCGTCTTGGGCGGAGCGCGGTTGATCTCGTCGGCGAGGACGATGTTCGCGAAGATCGGGCCGCGCGCGAACTTGAACACGCGGCGCCCGGAGGCGGGATCTTCCTCGAGGAGCTCGGTGCCCGTGATGTCGCTGGGCATGAGGTCCGGCGTGAACTGGACGCGCGAGAACGAGAGGTCGAGCGCCTGCGCGACCGTCTGGACGAGGAGCGTCTTGGCGAGGCCGGGGACGCCGACGAGGAGGGCGTGGCCGCCGGCGAGGAGCGCGGTGACGAGGTCGTCGACGATCGCGTGCTGGCCGACGATGCGGCGGCCGATCTGCTGGACGAGGGCGCGGTGCGCGCGCGCGAGCTGGTCAAGGAGCTCGAGGTCGCGATCGTCGGTGCGTGAGGCGGACGTAGTCACGAGGGTGCGCGGAGGTTGGAAGCGAGATCCGTTGCTGGGAAGGTAATTCCATCGCGCAGTCCCGCAGAAGAGCCGCCTTGACGGGCCTGGCCCGGGCCCGCAGGATTGGCCAACGATCCCCCATCCTGTGCGCCGGTCGCAAGAGCTCGCCGTGCACCCTGTCAGTGAAGCAAACGTGCCATCGCCGTTGAAATTCAAGGGACGCTGTGTCGCGATGGCCATGCTCGCGACCATGCTCGGCGGGCTTCCGGTATCTGCACAATCCCCGGTTGCGAATCCGGTGGGGCCCAGGTGCCGCGGGGCACTGGTGCGCACCGACACAATCATGGCCACGGATGCGCGGCCGGCCTACATCGAGCCCGAGTCATTCGTGCCGTCGGGCTCCCGCGTCCTGCTGGCTGGCACGCCGGCGAATGTCTGGAAGCACTCGGGCGGGACACCGGCCTGGACGCCGACGTCGGACACGATCGTCGGCGTCGTATTTGGCGCTGACGGTGCGTCCGAACCGGTTCCGTCGCCGATCCCGGGGCGCCAGGTTGGCGACCTTCGCGCGACCCCAGCGCGGGCCGGTGGCTGGGATGTCGTGTTCGCCGAGCTGCCCGCTGGCCCGCCGATACCATCGCCCCTCCCGATCGCACTCTGGGCGGGGCGGTACGACGGGCACGAGTGGAGCGAGGTCACACGACTGCCATTTCCAGCGTCCGGCGTGCCCGTGGCAAGCGATGCGTCGGAACTCGTGCGCGCCGGCGATCGCGTCGCCGTCGCCATGCCCGTTCAGTCGGGGAACGCGAGGGGTGATGTCGTGCTCTACATCCGGACGCGTGCAGGTTGGTCGGCGACTATCGTGTCGTCGCCGCTGATCGCGCATGTGGCACTCGGGGTTCGGGACAGCACGGAACTGATCCTTTCGACGGTCCGCGCGGACATGGGTGCGCCGTCCGACATGAACTCCCTGTTCGTGCAACGCGAGTCGCGTGGGTGGGGCAATGCAACCAAGGTGATCGCAGGCAGCGCGCTCGGCCCCGTTCATCATCCGATGGTGGATGCAGCGGCCGGCGATGTCTCGCTCGTGTGGAGTTCACCGACGCGCGCCGGCGGTCATGTCCATGCCGTCGTGCGCGCCCTGCTCAACGCGCCCGCTGAGAGCCTTGGGCTGGTCGAACACGCGGCGCTGGTTGATACGGCAGGCGTCCCGGGCAACTTCCGCAACGCGACCGGTTCGCGGGCGAAGCCATTCTGGGTGGGCGAGGATAGACCTGCGGGTTCGTCAGGCGAATTGCGCGTGTTCGAGACCGACCGGGATTCCCTGCGCGCCTTCTTCAGCCTGCCGTCGCCATACCTGGGCCCGATCCAGGCGATCGAGATGCAGGGGACGATCGTCGTCGTCGGGCCCGTGGCGAATTTCCGCGGAACTGGTCCCGCCGTCGTGTCGGTCCGGTTGTGGATTCGCGCCGATTGTGCCGGCGAATGACGCGCCCTGCCGCTGCTCAGCGCAGCGTGAAGTCCACGCGTTCGCGCACCGGGTAGTTGGTGCTGGTGAGCATGGCGATCGCGGTGTACTTGCCGCGCCGCGGGTTCTGCCAGTGCTCGGAGACCTCGAACGACTCGCCGCTGCCGACGAACTTGTTCTGCACGGCCTGCGTGAACATGCGGCCGTTGCCCCAGCGCCAGACTTCGCGCCCGAGGGAATCCACGACGACGAAGTCGTACGCCTGGCCGTTGGGGAAGTCGAGCTCGAGGTTCTTCTTGCTCGTGTTCACCACGCGCAGCGCGAACTGCATGGCCTTGCCGTCGGGGACGACGTTGAACGACGCCGCGAGCTGCTGTCCGCGTTCGTGCGGCGCGGACTTGAGCGTCTGGGCGGCGGATTCGTTGTGTGAACGCGCGGTGCAGGCGATGGCGATGGCGCCACCACAGAGCATCGTGATGAGGATACGCGAGTTCATGTCGGCGGACGGCGGCTGGCGGCAAGTCAGATTTGTGATCGGCGTCGGTGTCACAAATCGTGTAACGGCCAACTTATCAACGAACCGACGAACAGTCAACATGAAACGTCACGGGCCAAATCACGGTCCGGACGACACTTGGGCGGTCAAGTCCCGGCCCCCGTGCCCCGGGTGTTTCGGCCGCCCCCGGTTGCTTGCGAAAAATTTCACAAAGTCCTAGCTTCAGGGCGGAAATGGACCGCAATCGAGAGCCGCGTCCGGCGCCAAAGGGGCACGAATTCCGCCCCGGACATCGCTCCATGCCGTCGGGTTCGGAGTTCGCCGGCATCGGCATGCAGTTCGGGCTTACGATCGTGGTCTTCGTGTTTGGCGGGGTCTGGCTGGATCGCCACCTCGGCACGTCTCCGTGGTTCACCATCGGCTGCACCTTTGCGGGTGCGGCCGGCGGGTTCTACTCGATGTACCGGCGGGTGACCGCGGCGCAGCGCGAACAGGAACGGAACAAGCCGTGAAGATCTTCGGGCTGTTCGCACTGGCAGCGGGGGCGGTGATTGCGGCGTCGATGGCGGCGCTGATGCTGCTCTTCCCGAATCCGGCGGACCGGCAGGCGCTGGAACTCGCCGCGGCGGTGGGATTCGGCGTGCATCTGGCGGCGTTCGCACTGGCGCGTGCGCTCCGCGCCCGTCACGTCTGGGCCGGCTGGATTGCGGGCAGCCTGCTGCGATTGGCCACGCTGGTGGCGTTTGCGGTGCTCGTGTCGAAGGTGTGGATGCTTCCGCTCGTCCCGTCGTTGATCGGTTGTGCGACGTTCCTGTTTCTCCCGACTCTGATCGAACCTCTGTTGCTGCTCAAATGAGATTGCGCACGATCTTCGCGGTGATGGTGGCGGTGGCGGCGGCGACGACCGCG
>DASZRI010000095.1:0-5633 GCA_035549215.1 Gemmatimonadaceae bacterium
GTGTCGCCGATGCCGTTGATCACCGCGAGCTCTGGCTGCAGCGGGGCGATGCCCAGCTTGTCGATCGCGACCGTGTCCATGCAGCTCGCGTAGTAGGTGCCCACCTTCCACGCACCGCTGCCCGCCTTGAGGCGCCCGGCCCTTGCGTCGGCGGCGTCGCGCTCGAGGATGCCATGCAGGACTTCCTCGTTGCGGTCGTTGAGCTCGAGGAACGCGCCCCAGGTCGGGTAGGCCGACGGGATCGTCGTGCGCTTGAGCCATCCCCCGTTCGCGAACTGGTAGAAGTCGGTGCAGGCGGCGCAGGTCGTGTCCAGGTTGGCGCGGTCGAGCGGCGGCGCGTGCGGGGCGGGGGCTTGCGCCTGCGCCGCGAGGGGCAGAATCAGGGCCGCGCAGAGCGCGAGAGCCAGCGGTCTTTTCATTTGCATGGTGGTCAATTGGTTTTTGCCCGCATCGGCGGGCGCGCTAAACGTCTGTGTTGCAGAGACTTAGCCTTTAATGAAGAAAACACATAGCGCCGACGTCAGGTGTTTTCCCTAAACAGGTGTGGGAGTTAGCAGCCGGAAAGTTCCGGTAAGTGCTTGCCCCGAGCCCACCTGACGCCCGACAGTGACGCCCCTTGGGCACTCCTAGCTTGCCACCACGCACCGGACGACAGCGTCCGGCCCCAACAAGCAGGAGACCTGAAAATGAAACGCACGACCCTTGCACTCGGTTTCGCCGCCCTCGCGGCGTTCAGCGCGACCGGCGCCGCCCAGACGGCCGGCACCCAGCTCGCGCTTCGCCAGGACAGCAAGCTCTCCCTGGACGGCACGTCCACGCTGCACCCGTTCACCTGCGCCACCTCCACCATCGACGCGCTGGTGAGCGTGGATTCCGCATACCGCACGCAGCCCATGACGGCGATCGCCCACCCGATCATCAAGGTGGACGTCACCATCCCCGTGAAGACGCTGAAGTGCGGGCACGACAAGATGGACGACAACATGTACGGCACGTTGAAGGCGAACGATTTCCCCGAGATCCACTACGTCCTCAACTCGTACCAGCTGGTGGCCGACCAGACGACGGCCGATTCCTTCGTCGCCAAGACGACCGGCACGCTGACGGTGAGCGGAAAGTCGCAGCCCGTGGAGATGCTGGTCACCGGCAAGCGGAGCCCCGACGGCGTCGCGCACGCGACGGGCACCGTCGAGATCCTGATGACGGACTTCGGCATCAAGCCGCCGAGCTTCTTCCTCGGCACGTTGAAGGTGGGAAACAAGATCGCCATCAAGTTCGACCTCTCGGCCGACCGCGCGACGGCAGTGTCGGCCGGCATGGCGATGCCATGACGCCGGGCGCCCACGGTTAGCATAGTAGTCCTGCTTCGGGGGACCGTGTTCGCCAGGTTGACGGGTGTCCGCAAGGACACCCGTCGTTTTTTCATGCCGGCTGGCCGGCCGCGGCGCGGCGCGTCGGAAGCGTGAAGCAGATCAGCGCACCGCCCCCGCTCGCATTCTCCGCCCAGATCGTGCCGCCATGCGCCTCGACGATCGCCTTGGCGATCGGGAGCCCGAGCCCTGCGCCGCCGAAACGCCGGCTGGATTGCCAGTAGCGGTCGAAGACATGCGGCAGGTCCTCGGGCGGGATGCCGGGGCCCGTGTCCACCACGGACACGAGCACGTCGGACTCGCGCGGCACGGCGGCGATCGAGACGCGCCCGCTCGTCGGCGTGAACTTGATCGCATTGCCGACCACGTTCGACAGCACCTGCGCGGTGCGCTCCGCGTCCACGAACAGGTCGGGGAGCGTCTCCTCCCATTGCAGGTCGAGGTGGATCTGCTTGGCCTCGGCCAGCGGCGCGAGCGTGCGCAGCACGTCCGCGAACAGCGGCGCGAGCTGCACGGGGCGCGGATCCACCGCGAAGCGCCCGGCCTCCACGCGACTCATGTCCAGCAGGTCCTGGATGAGCGTGTCCATCTGCTGTGCGGCGGACTGGATGACGCCGATCTGCTCGCGGATGGCATCGGGCACCGCGCCCTGTCCCGCCGACTGCAGCGCCGCGGCGGCGAGCATCTTCACGGCGTTGACGGGGTTGCGCAGGTCGTGCGACACGACGCTCATGGTGTCGTTGCGCGCGGCGACTGCGCGCTGGACTTCGTCGTGAAGCCGCGCGTTCTCCAGCGCCACCGCGGCGCGACGGCCGAGGTCTTCCATGAGGACGAGGTCGTCCACGGCGATCGCGGCCGAGTCGGCACGCAAGAGCGTGACGCGGCCGAGCAGGTCGCCCAGGTGCACGAGCGGGATCACGATGGCCACGTGCGGGTCGGCGCGGCCCACGGGGCCGCGCACCGCCGCGGGCACTGCGGCAAGCGCGAGGTCCACCGGGATCACGGACGCAGGCAGCGGCTGGGTGTCGTCGAGCCCGACGACCGGCATCCAGCGCACGCCCGCGATCGCCGCAACGTCACTGCTGACGATTGCGCCGTCAGGCGTGCGCTCGGCGTGCAGGAAGCGGAGGCTGTCGTCGTGCAGCACCTCGACCACCACCGCATCGGCAAGCGACGGGATCCAGAGCCGTGCGATGAGACGCAGCGTCTCGTCGAGGTCGATGGATGCGCTGAGCAGCTCGCCGGCCTCGAGCAGGAAGCGCTGGCGTACCTCTGCCTGGCGTCGTGCGGTGATATCGCGCAGCACGACGGAGTACATGACTTCCTGGCCATGCTGCACGCGCGAGATGGCGGCCTCGGCGGGGAATTCCTCGCCCGACTTACGCAGCCCCGAGATCTCCTGGCGCTCTCCCATGCGACGCGCGCGCACCTGCGAGTGCGAGAAGCGCTCGATGTGCCGGTGATGGGACGTGCGATGGCGGGCCGGCAGGAGCATCTCCAGCGGCTTGCCCATCACTTCGGCAGTACCGTAACCGAAGATCCGTTCGGCGCCTTCATTGAAGAACGTGATCCGCTGCTCGTGGTCGACGCAGATGATTGCGTCGGCTGAGATGCTGATGATCTCGGCCAGCAGCGTCCCGGTCAGGGGAGAGGTCATGGAAGGCGGATCGGTTGGATGCTCATACGATACCACCGCGGGGCCTTTCCCGGGAGCGGCCTTGTAGGGATAATCCTTACAGGTGTGGTGGGAACGCCCGAAGTCTAACCTGCCCATTCCCGACAGATCGGGGAGTCCCTGACAGGTAGGTTCACCCCTGACGAACCATGAGCACACTCAGGCTTGACCTCGAGGACACGCGCGAGCGACCGGACGGGAGCGTACCAGCCCCGGCCCCGCGCTCGCGCGCCCTGCGGTGGCTGCTGGGAATCCCGTTGATCAGCAAGCTGCTGGGCGCGAACCTGATCGTCGCAATCGCGGCGGTCGTCGTCGCCGCGGTGTGGGGACACCCCGTGGTGTTCGCATTGGTGTGCCTGGCACTGGCCATCAGCTTCGCGCTGAGCACGCTGCTCGTGCGGCTCGCGCTGCGTCCGCTGGACGACCTGCGCGACGTGGCCGAGCGTGTGTCGAACGGTGATTTCGCGGCACGCGTACCGCAGTCACCGCTGGCGGATGCATCCATGCGTCAGCTTGGCGAGACGGTGAACCGCCTGCTGGATCACGTGAACGCGGATCGCCAGCGCATTCGCCAGTTGATTCGCCAGAGCCTGCGGGTGCGCGAGGCGGAGCGGGCGAGCATTGCCGAGGAGCTGCGCGAGGCAACGGCCCAGCAGCTTTCGGGGCTGTCGCTGCAACTCGCGGCGGCGGCGCGCGACAACACCGACCCCGTGGTGGCGGCGTCGCTGCACGAGGCGCGCGAGATCGCGTCGCGCATGGTGGAGGATGTGCGCTCGGTGGCGGAGTCGGTGTACCCGGGTCTGCTGGGTGCATTCGGCCTGCCGGCCGGGCTGCAGGCGCTCGGGCGCCGCGTGGCGGCGCGCACGACGCTCGACGTGTCGGTGGACGTGGACGGCTTCAGCGAGGCGCTGTCGCCGGGGCTGGTGACGGCGTTGTATCGCGTGGCGGACGAGGCGGTGCGCAACGTGGAGCGCCACTCGCTGGCGGGATCGGTGTGGATCACGCTGTCGAGCGAGCGCGCGGACGGGCGCAGCCCGGCGCGCGTGCGGCTGGAAGTCGAGGACGACGGGACGGGGTTCGATGTCGAGGCGGCCGAGCGCCACTCGCTGGGCATCGGGCTGTTTCGCGCGCGGGAGCTGCTCGCGCACGCAGGTGGGGAACTTCTCATAACGAGCGCGCCGGGCAGGGGCACCTCCGTGGTGGCCATCGCCAGCGTGGAGGCGGAATCGGAGGATTTGCAATCGTGATCAACGACATCATTCGCGTGGTGCTTGCCGACGACCACACCGTGGTCCGCGCCGGGCTCAAGGCAGTGCTGGGCGGCGCGAAGGACATCCAGGTGATCGGCGAGGCGTCGAACGGCGTGGATGCCGTGGCGATGGCGCAGAAGCTCGAGCCCGACGTCCTGGTGATGGACCTGTCCATGCCGCAGATGGACGGTGCGGAGGCGACGAAGCAGCTCGTGTCGTCCGGGGCGAAGGCCAAGGTGCTGATCCTGACGATGCACGCGCCGGACGAGGCGCTGGTGCCGCTGCTCGAGAATGGCGCGAGCGGCTTCCTGCAGAAGAGCGCGGCGGATCGCGAGCTGGTGGACGCGGTGCGCGCCGTGGCGCACGGCGACACGTACCTGCAGCCGTCGGCGGCGCGCGTGCTGGCGGGGGGCCTCCGCAAGAAGGCCGAGCATTCGGACGAGCGCTCGCGGTTCGAGCGGCTCACGCAGCGCGAGCGTGACGTGCTGCGCCTCGTGGCGCAGGGCTTCTCGGCGCCGGAGATCGGCGAGCGCCTGTTCATCAGCCCGAAGACGGTGGACACGTACAAGCAGCGCATCCAGGAGAAGCTCGGGCTGGCGCATCGTTCCGAGTACGTGCAGTTCGCGCTGCACCTGGGCCTGCTGACGCCCGATTGATCGCGGGTGGCCCGGCTCGCGCGCAGGCGGGCCGGGTGCGTAAGCGGCGAGGCGGGATTACTATAGAGGTCCGCCCGGGCATCCAGCCCGGGGGAGTAGCCGAGCTGCTGTCATGACGATCAAACGCAATTTCGGCGCGGCGCCGGCGGTGTCGGGCGACGGGCCGGCTGGCGCGCCCCGACCCAAGCTGGTGACGGCGACGCCGCGCGTGCCGGGCGCGCACGTGGAGCGCAACCCGGGCACCCCGCTCGACCTGGACCTGGTGCGAGCCATCCGGGTGAACCGCAGCGCCGTGGAGCGGCGCGCGGCGACGATCCCCACGCGCCGCACCGTCAAGAAGGAATGGCAGGCGGGCTGGCTGCTGCGCGCCATCACGCTCATCGACCTGACCACGCTCTCCGGCGACGACACGCCCGGGAACGTGCGCCGGCTGTGCGCCAAGGCGCGCCATCCGCTGCGCGACGACGTTGCGCGCGGGCTCGGCGTGGAGTCCCTGGACCTGACGGTGGGCGCGGTGTGCGTGTACCACGCGATGGTGCCGACGGCGGTGGAGGCGCTGCGCGGGACGGACATCCCGGTGGCGGCGGTGTCCACGGGATTCCCGGCAGGGCTGAGCCCGTTCGAGCAGCGTGTGGAGGAGATCCGCGCGTCGGTGGCCGCGGGGGCGCGGGAGATCGACATC
>DASZRI010000096.1:0-2052 GCA_035549215.1 Gemmatimonadaceae bacterium
CGATCGTGGGCGTGATGGACGTGTACGCGAAGTTCGTCACGACCGGCTGGTCGTTGTCATCCAGGATCGTCGGCAGGATCGCCGCGCGCTGCCCGACCGCGATCGAGCTCGGCTGTACCGTCGCCCGGAGCTGCGTGGCCACCTGACTCACCGTCACGGAGGCCGTGTCCGCCACGGGGCCCGCCGACGCAACGAGCTTCGTCGCGCCGTTCCCCACCGCCGTCACGCGGCCGTTCGCGTCCACCGTGATCACGGCGGTGTTCAGCGACTGCCACTGGATCGCGTCGGGCGCCAGCGGCTGGCCCTTGGCGTCCGTGCCGCTCGCCGAGAACTGCTGCGTGATGGCCAGCGCCGTGAGGCGCGAGGTCTTCGGCGAGACGTGCAGCGACGTCGGCACCTGCTGCACGGTCACCGGCACCGTGCCGTCCACGCCATCGATCGTCGCCGTGATGGTCGTCGTGCCGTTGCCGACCGCCGTCACCGTCCCGTGGTCGTCCACGCTGGCGATGGCCGCGTTCCCGGTCTTCCACGTGGTCGGGAGCCCGGCAATGCGCGACGCGGGTACGCCCGGCTTGAGCACCGGCGTCGCCGTGAGCGCGGCGGTGGCCGTGAGTGCGGGCAGGTTGAGCGGCGACGGCGCGATGGTCACGCTCGCCACGGCGGGCGTGACGGTGACCGTCACCGACGCGGTCTTGCCGTCCAGCGACGCCGTGACCTGAGCGGCGCCGAGCGTGAGCCCGTGCACCCAGCCCGTGGAGGAAACCGTCGCCTTTGTCGCGTCGCCGGTGGACCACGCGGGCTGACGGCTGGTGATCGGGTGCCCGCCCGCATCCGTGACGCTGGCCGTCAATTGCACCGAGTCGCCGCGGACCACGCTGGGCGCGGCGGGAGAGATGGCGATGTTGGCTGCCGGCGCCTGCACGGCGACCTGCGCGGAGTCGGCGACGTTGGTCGCGGTGCGCGCGATGACCCACGTGCTGCCCTCGAACGCGCCGGCCTTGAGCACGCCATTGGCGTCCACGGACGCGATGGTCGCGTCGCGCGAGGTCCAGCCGACGCGGATCGGCGAGATCGGCTGCCCCGCCTGGGTGGTGCCATTCACCGCCAGGTTGGCCGACTGCCCGGCCTGCAGCTTCACGGTGCCCGGCACGACGTGGATCGTCGCCACCTTGGCGTCGGGCGCCGAGTACTGGAGCGGCTTGGTCGGCTGCACCGGCGGGTTGTCGCCCGGCGCGACGTGAATCGTGTCGATGCCGGAGAAGGCCACCTGGCCGCTGGTGTCATAGGCGGTCAGGCTGAGCTGGAACACGCCGTCCTGCCCGGTGAAGCTGACGTCGAACACCAGGATGACGCTGTCGCCCTGCACCAGCGACTCGGCCACGACGCTGTCGCCGCCCATGCGCTGCAGCACGCCGCGGATCTTCGACAGGGGAATCGTGGGTGCGCCGGAGGGCAGCGTCTCGAAGCTGGGGGCCACGGAAAACCCGGGACGCCCGCTGCGCAGCCGCGGTGCCGTGGGACTGCCGTCAAAACAGGTGACGCTGATCGCTGCGGCAACGGCCACGCCAAGCAGCGCAAACGCGCGCGCGGCGCGCCGGCCTGGCGCGCGTGGCGGGTTCGACTGCTCGGAGCTGGACGACGCCTGGTTCATCATGGTTCTCGGTAATCGCCTGGGCCGGGCTGCTGCGGATGCTGTGTGCCTGCAAGGGTGCCTCAATGGCACCGACGCCCCCTCACTACGCGAGGAGGGGGCGTCACGATTCTACGGGTTGCCGGGCCACCGCGACAGAGACAAATGGCGGGCGCGTAAACGTTCGCTACGACCGTCGCAGGGCCGCTGTGCGCTGGGTCACCCCCGGGGCCCGACCATTACAGGGCGCGTCAATCTATTGGCCCCAATATGATTCTCTTCGCCGGCGCTCAGGCGGGCACAGCCGCGCGCAGGGCGTCGTCGCCGAGCAGGATCGCGTCGATCAGGTCGCCCGGCGCAACGGCGCTCACGTCCTCGGGGACGATCAGGAGCGCGTTCGCGCGCGCCATGCTCGTGAGCAG
>DASZRI010000097.1:0-1530 GCA_035549215.1 Gemmatimonadaceae bacterium
AGCATCGCCACCATGTCGGTGGCGAATCGCCCCTTGAACGCGTCGCGCAGCGTGCGCCAGACGACGGGGGCGCCGAGCACCACGAGCGCCACCGCCCACGTCCAGAAGGCCGCGCGCCCGGAACGCGCGACCACGTGGACCGCGCCACCGAGCGCGATGGCCGCCAGCGCGGCGATCGGGATGCGCGCCGGCGCGGACGACAGGAAGCTGTTACGCACGCAGGCGCGGCGGCGCAATCAGCACGGAGCACCTGGCCCCGCGCACGAGCTTGGTGGACACGCGGCCGAGCAGCGTGCGCACCACGAAGTTGTGCCCGTGGCTGCCCGTGACCAGCAGGTCCACCTTGTGCTGCGACGCCCACGCCAGCAGCTCACCGGGCGGATCGCCGCGCAGCACGACGGTGTTCACCGTGACGCCCGGCGGCAGGCGGAGCTGCGACTTGAGCAGGTCGAAGCTGGCATTCACCGCCTTGAGGTACGCGTCGTCCCACGCCGGCCAGGCGCCGAGCGAGATGTCGCGCGCCACCACGTGCACCAGGGTCAGCGTCGCGTCAGGCGCGAGCAGCGGCAGCGCGGCGCGAATGGCCAGGTTGCCGGTCTCGCTGAAGTCCACCGCGGCCATCGCGTGCGTGGGCAGGGTGGTCGCGCCGGGCGCCGCGGCCAGGATCGGGACGTCGGCCATGCGGATAAGCCGCAGCGCCGTCTCGCCGCCGAACAGCCGGTCCACCATGCGATGCTCGCCCAGGCCGACGACGATGGCACCGGCATGGTCCTCGCGCGCCGTGCGCACGATCGTCGCGTCGGGCACGCCCTCCACCAGCTCGATGTCCCACGCGCTCGCGCCGGGCGCGACGCGCAGCAGCTGCTCGCGCACGCGCTGGGCCAGCTCGGTGCGCCGCGCTTCCTCGACCTCGGGCGGGAGCGGCAGCGAGACCTCCGGCGTGATCACGGGCAGCGGCTCGACGACCGTGAGCACATGGACGCGGGCCTTGTCGCGCTCCGCGAGCAGGCGCGCCATGACGATGGCCCCTTCGGCGCCAGGAGTGCCGTCGCTTGCCAGAAGGAGCATCGAGAACGGCTTCGGCGGCTCCGGCTGTGGAGCGGCACCCGTTGCCTGGGCGGGCGTGGTGTTCGTCGTGGCCATGGAATTCTCCGGACAAGCAGCTCGGTGGTCGTGAACGTCGCCGGGCGACGCTCGTGCGCACCGCATAAATACCGCGCGGCCCACCGGGCGGCTACTCCGGATGTTCCCGTTGCGTGTCGGGGAATGGCGGCCGGCGCGTCCCCCGAACCCTCACGCCACCGGGGCGGCGGCTACGGCCGGGAGTTCGCGGTGTCCGGGCCCGCAAAGCGGTACAGCATCTCCTTGTCGCCGCGCACCCACCCGAACACCTCGCGACCGATCCGCTCCTGCAGCGCCGGGTCGTGCAGCACGCGGTCGCGGTAGGTGCGCAGCGAGTCCACGCTGCGCTGGAGCGAGTCGATCGTGGCGTGCAGCGCCGCCGCCTGGCGGTGCTGGCGCACGAGGTCC
>DASZRI010000098.1:0-1828 GCA_035549215.1 Gemmatimonadaceae bacterium
AGTCGACGAACGTGGAGCGCGAGTACAGCACCGCGTCCGCGTCCTTGGCCCGCACGAAGTTGAACGCGGCGTCATCCCACATCAGGCGCGTCGCGCCGCCCTTCATGCCGTCCACGCGCGCGAGCCCGGCCTTCTTGGTCCACTCGCCGTAGATCTGGAAGAACAGCGGCTTGCGCAGGTCGATGCCCTGCTCCTTGGGGTCCACGAACACGCGGCGCTGGTAGCGCACCTTGTCGCGCCGGCCGTTGCCGGTGAGGTTCACCGCCGGCGCGCCGGACACGGAGACCTTCCACACGTCCCAGCCATCCGAGAGCAGCGCCCACGCGCCGTCCTTCGACCAGCCGACCACGGGCTCCGGCGGCTGCACCAGGTTGTAGTGATCGTCCTCCACGTTCGCGAAGGTGACGGGCAGATCCTTGGTCATGCTGCGCTCGTCGCCGGTGGCCATGTCGATCACGTGCCACTGGGCGTCCATCCCCCAGTACATCAGGTGGCGGCCGTCGGGCGACGCGGATGCGCGGGTGATCACCTTGCTCACGCGCTTGCTGCGCGCGCCGGTGCGCACGTCGATCGTGTAGATGTCCACGAACGCACGGCCCGTGGAACTCGCCTGGTTCAGGTACGGCTGCTCGTCGAGCGCGTACGCATACCGGTCACCCGGCGCGACCGTGACCTCGCGCACGCTGTCGTCGGCCAGGCGCGTCACCTTGTCGTCGGCCACGCGGTACGCGGCCAGGTAACTGTAGCGCTTGTCGCGCGCCTCCTCGACGATCTGCTGCGACTGGAGCCGCGGGTCCTTCCAGTGCCAGAGGATGAGCGAGGGCAGGTCCTCGTCCGTGGGCGCGCCGGTCTGCGGCATGTTCATCGTGCCGCCCATGCCCGGCGCGCCAGGGCGAACCAGCGACTGCAGGTTGTTGCCCTGCTCGGGTCCGCGCGGCGCAGGCCGCGGCGCGTGGCGCAGCCCCACGTACACCGTGGCCAGGTCGCGCGACCACTTCGGCGCACGGTCGGGGCTGATCGCCAGCCCGCTGGCGATGTCGCTGCGACCGGTGCCGGCGAGCACCGTCTTCTTCGGGCCGTTGGCGCCGAAGCCCGTGAATGCGACGACGCTCACCGCCGTGTCACGCGCCGCGCTGTCCACCGCAAGCTTCACGACCGCGAGGGCGAGCCCGCTGTCGGCCCACGCCAGGTGGCGGTAGATCGCGCGGTCGCTCTCCAGCGCGCGCACGACGTCGCTCTTCAGGTCGCGGAGCTGCACGCCGTCGCCCATGCGATCGCGCGTCTCGATCGTGTACGCCAGGTACTGGCCCGCGTCGTCCACAGCGAACTCGCCGACGTTGCCGATGTTCACGAGCTCACCGGAATCGAGGTTGTAGAGCAGCAGGTCGGACGCCTCGACGCGAGCGGGCGCGGCGTTCGCGCCGCCGCGTCCACCCGCTGGCGCGGGGGCAGCGGCCGGGGCCGCAGCGCCCGCGTCCTGCGGGTACGCGGACAGGGCCACCCACCGCGGGTGATCACCCAGGAACGCGAACCGGCGCACGCGGTCGAACTCCTTCTTCTCGCCGGTGGCAAGGTTCACCAGTGCCGCCTTCGTCTCGATCGGCCGGTGGGCCAAACGCGCCTTCTCGGCGTCCCTGCGCAGCGGGGCGACCGTGAACAGCGCCCACCTGGAGTCGCCGGATATGTCGAGCGTGCCCGTGGGTCCATTCGGCGCGTTCACCTCGCCCATCGGGAAGCGGCGCTCGGTGGTGCCGCTCGTGGCGCGGAAGACGGCGGTGGCGTCGCCTTCGTTCGGCACGAGCTGGTAGCCCAGCCACTTGCCGTCGTT
>DASZRI010000099.1:0-9839 GCA_035549215.1 Gemmatimonadaceae bacterium
GCCGCGCTGCAGGTTGCCGTACTGCACGGCGACGTGCTCCGTGTCGCCCTTCACCTGCGTCGCGACGGTGTCGATGGTCTGGTCGAAGCGCGCGTTCGTCTCGAAGAACTCGCGCCAGAACCAGTCCAGGCGACGCCCGCCGGCGTCCTCCATGGTGCGGAAGAAGTCCGCGGGCATCGGGTGCTTGTACGCCCAGCGACGGACGTACTCGCGGAAGGCGTCGTCGAACGCCGCGGGGCCGAGCACCTCGTCGCGCAGCAGCATGAGGGCGACGCCGGTCTTCACGTACTGGTTCACGCCCAGCAGCCCCGGGTTGATGCGGTCCGGGCCCATGTCGATCGGCGTGTCGTAGCCGGCCTTCTGCACCTGCTCCACGGTCTGGCGGTCAGCCAGCACGCGCGCCTTCACGTCGCCCTTCTCCGGGTAGCGGCGCGCCTCGGAGAAGTAGTTGATGAAGGTGTTGAAGCCCTCATCCTGGAAGAAGTGCATGCGCTCGTTGGAGCCGACGATCATCGGGAACCAGTCGTGGCCGATCTCGTGCGTCACCACGTTGTACAGGTCGTACTTGTCCTGGCTGTGGTTCTCCATGGCGAGCATGGGGTATTCCATGCCGCTGATCGGGCCCTCGACCGCGGTGATCTGCGGCCACGGATACTGGAACCAGCGCTCGGAGTACTCCATGATGGACATGCGCGCCTCGTCGGCGGCGTCCGTCCACGGCTGGATGGCGCTGGGCCGGTAGTCCGCGTAGGCCATGATGCCCTTCCAGCTCGACGCGTCCCACATGTAGTCGGGCGACGCGGCCCACGCAACGTCGCGCACGTTCTTGGCCGAGAAGTGCCACGTGAGCATGCCCGACTTCTTCGGGCGCGCCGCGCCGCTCTTGAGCTCATCCTGCGTGATGATGTGGATCGTGGTGTCGGACTTCGACGCGACCTTGAGGCGCGCGATCTCCGTGGGCGTCAGCACCTCGGCGGCGTTGTCCACGGTGCCGGTGCCGGCCACGATGTACCCGGCCGGCAGGGTGACCGCATACTTGAAGTCGCCGTACTCGAGGTAGAACTCGCCCTGGCCCAGGTACGGCTCGATGTTCCAGCCCTTCACGTCGTCGTACACCACGGCGCGCGGGTACCACTGCGCCAGCTCGAACAGCGCACCGTCGTAGCCCATCCGGTCAGCGCCGTGCTCGGGGATGGCGAAGTGCCAGTCCACGTCCAGCGTCAGCGTCTTGCCGGGCGCCAGCGGCTCGGCCAGGTCCACCTTGAGGACCGTCTCCGCGACGCGCGTCTTGAGCGCCGCCGGCTTGCGGCCCGGGACCACCTGCTCGATGCGGTCGATGATGTCGCCGCCGTTGAAGCCGCGCGCGCCAAAGCGCGAGTTCTGCGGATAGACGTAGCCGTTGAGCGAGCCGTCCTTGAACGCGTTCTGCTCCACCTGCAGGTAGATGTAGGGGAGCGTCACCGGCGAGTTGTTCGTGTACTTCATGCGCAGCGAGCCCGTGAGCACGCGCTTGGCGGTGTCGAGCGTCGCCTTGATGTCGTAGTCAGCGCGGTTCTGCCAGTACCGGGGCCCGGGGGCGCCGGAGCCGAGGCGGAACTCGTTGGGCGTGGGCAGCGCGAGCGGCGCGAAGATGGACGTGTCGCCGACCGGCTTGAGCCCCATGCCGTTGGGGGCCTGCGGGATCTGCTGCGCGACGGCCGGCGCGGCCGCGAAGGCCAGCGCGATCGTCGCCGTCACGATTCGTGATGAGGTACGCACGAAGGTCATTGCTCCTGCAAGGGAAGACGGAAACTGCCTGTCCGGATCTTAACGAGGGCCGCACGGGGAGAGCCACCCGTGCGGCCGTTCGGAAACTGTTCGCCCCGCGAGTTACGGGCGGTAGCCGCGGGTGCCGTTGGCCCACCCGTCCCAGACGCCCATGGACTTCATCTGCGCGGGGAGGTCGGTGGTCTTCATCAGGGCCTCAACGCGGTCGCGCGGATCGCGCGCCAGCGCCGTCGGGGCGTTGGCGAAGCCGTACGCGAGCGCCGCGATGATCGCGCCGTTCAGCCGCAGCTGCTGCGCGTCGCACTTGTCGTACGTGTCGGACCGGGCGTGGTAGTTGGGGCCGTAGGTGGCGGGCTCCTGGTTGGCCACGAGGTTCGGCACGCCGTTGAGCATGAAGTCGAAATTGTCGGTGCCGACGATCGGCGCGTTCACCTGCACGAAGGGCCCGAGCCCGGCCACCGGCTGCAGCGCCCGCTCGGTGGGCGCGAGCAGGTCGGCGCGGCCATTGGTGTAGAACCCGTTGATGCGGCCGCAGCCGATGTCGAGCGCGGTGGTCATCACGATGCGGCCCAGTTCCTGCTGGTGGCCGCGCACGTACCCGAACGAGCCTTCCATGCCCTGCTCCTCGCCGTTCCACAGCGCGAAGCGGATGGTGCGCTGCGGGCGAATGCCCAGCCGCTTGAACTGGCGCGCGATGTCGATCATGAGCATCGCGTTGGCGCCGTTGTCCAGCGCGCCGTCGCCCAGGTCCCACGAGTCCAGGTGCGAGCCGATGAGCACGATCTCATCCGGCTTCGTGGAGCCGCGGATCTCGCCGACCACGTTGTAGTTCTCGTAGGGGCCGCCGGCGTTGATCGCGATGCGCTCCGTGAGCGTGAGCGCGACGCCGGTGCGGATGATGCGCAGCGCGCGCCGCGCGCCGTCCGTCTCCATGACGAGCATCGGCATGCGGTTCGCGTCGCCGATCGCGACGTTGTGCCGGTAGAGCAGGTCGTTGGGACGCGACCCCATGTACACGACGCCGCGCACCCCCGCCTGCCGCGCGCGATCCTCGATCTCCGCCGCGTCGGCGTACTCCTTGAAGAGTCCGTCGATGTCCTTGAGCTCGTCCTGCTCGATGAGGATGAACGCGCCGCGTGCCGTCGCGCCGAGCCGGGTGAAGTCGTCCGGCGTGCCGCGCCCGCCGTCCACGAGCGGCGCCGTGACGCCCTCGGCGGGTGTTGCGGCCGAGAACGGCATGGCGGCGACACGCGGCGAGAAGTCCACCCCGTCGCCCTTCACCTCCGCCGACGACGCGCGCTCGAGCCAGAGCGACGGCATCGTGAACGGCTCCTTGCGGGCGTCGATGCCCGCCTCGCGGAAGCGCGCGAGCGTCCAGTCCAGGGCCCGGGTGTTGGCCGCCGAGCCGGTGGCACGCCCGCCGATGCGATCGGTGAGGTACTCCAGGTCCGCCATGAGCGGCGTGTCGCCGAGCATGGCCGCGGTGAGGCGGGAGACCTCATCGGCGGCAGACTGGGCGCGGGCAGCGCGCGGCGAGGTCGCGAGGGTGGCGACGGCCATGAGGCCGGCGCAGGCGATGGGGAGTCGACGCATGGAGGTGGGTGGAAAAGGGTCGGGCGACGCTGGGGGATGCCGGTCGCTATCAGTCTATCACGGGGGAGCAGCGGGGCGCAGGCGGGGGTCAGGGGGTGAGCCCCTGCCCCGCCAGGCTGACGGCGAGCAACAGGACCATCTTCGTGGCCGGCAGCGCGCTCTGCACATCCGACCATTCGGCGAGCGTGTGCTGGTTGCCGCCCAGCGAGCGGCCGACGGAGATGGCCGGGATGCCGCGCGTGACGGCGACATTGGCGTCGGTGGAGCCGGTGGCTTCGGCCTCGCGCGGGCCGAGGTCGATGCCGAGGAAGTGGTGCACGGCCACGGCAGTCTCGACGATCGTGCCGTGGCGCCGGTCGCGGAGCATCTCCTCCGTGCCGCCGGCGTCCAGGTGCTGCACGATCTCCTTGTGCCATTGCACATGCTGGTCGGCCGCCGCGCGCGCCACGCGCGCCGTGATCTCGTTGTCGAGCGAGTCCAGGAGCCGCGGGTTCACGGAGCGCAGGTCCATGGTGAAGGAGACGTCCTGCGGGATGGCGTTGAACACCGACCCGCCGCTGAGCATGCCGACGTTGTACACGGCGCCGCCCTCGTTGGGCGGCACGCGGAGCTCGTAGATGGACGTGATGGCCTGCGCGAGCGCGCGCGCCGGGTGCGGCTTGCCGGTGGAGGTGTTGGTGTGCGACCCCTCGCCGGTGAAGTGGTAGCGCGTCCAGTAGATGCCCAGCGCGCCGTAGTCGATGGGCCCGAGCCCGCCATCCATCGCCACCACCAGGTCGGGGCGCGGGTTGTGCGCGAGCCAGTAGTTCATGCCCACGAGGCCGAGCTCTTCCTGCACCGTGAAGACGAAGACGACGTCGCCGCGCGTCTGCACGTGCGCCTGCTGCATGGCGCGCGCGACGGCGAGCAGGTTGGCGACGGACGCCGTGTTGTCGAAGATGCCCGGTGCGCGGAGCACGAGCTTGCCGCTCGAGCTGTCGCGGTGGACGGTGAGGTCGGCGTCCATCGGGTGCACGGTGTCCATGTGCGCGGCGAAGACGACGACGGGCCCGCCGCCGGTGCCGCGGCGCCGTGCGGTGACGTTGCCGATCGAGTCGATGGTGGCGGTGTACCCGGCCTGCTCCAGCTGCGCCTTGACATAGGCCGCGCGCTGCTGCTCGTGCTCCGACTTGGCCGGCATTTCCGTCAGGCGGATCCATTCCTGCACGTGCGCGCCGAACCCGGCGTCGATCCGGGCGAGCGCGTCCTTCACGGCGGGGCGCTGCGCGACGTCCGGCGTGAAGGCGGAGGATGACGCAGGCTGCTGCGCGAACAGGGGCGATGCGACGGTGGCCAGGAGGATGGCAGGGACGAGGCTCGGTAAACGCATGAGTGTCGCAGGCGTGAAAAGGGGAGGCTGGAAATCCAGCCTCCCCAATGCGCCGCGAAGTGGCGCGTGTCAAGCGCGCGGATCAGCGCGCGGTCGCGGCCTCGTGCGCGGCGTCCACGTCGGAGAACATGGACGTCGCACCGACGGGCTCGAAGCGCGCCTGGAAGAAGCGCAGGTACTCGGGCTCGTAGGTGAAGCGCAGCCCGGCCACGCGGTCGCGCTTCTCGAACACGGAGATCACGCTCTCCGCCGTGACGTCCATGTGCGCCTGCGTGTACACGCGGCGCGGGATCGTGAGGCGCACGAGCTCGAGCGACGGCACGCGATCCTTGCCGGTCTTCGGGTCGCGGCCGGACGACACGGTGCCGCGCTCCATGGCCCGGATGCCGGAGTCCACGTAGAGCGCCGCGGCCAGCGCCTGCGCCGGGTACTGCTCACGCGGGAGGTGCGGCAGGATCGCCGCCGCGTCCAGGAACACCGCGTGCCCGCCGATGGGACGCACGACGGGCACGCCGGCGTTCATGAGCCGCTCGCCGAGGTACAGCACCTGGCCGATGCGGCTGCGGATGTGGTCTTCCTGCACCGACTCCTCGATGCCGATGGCCATCGCTTCCATGTCGCGGCCGGCGAGCCCGCCGTAGGTGTGCAGTCCCTCGAACACGACGACCAGGTTGCGCGCGCGGTCGGCGATCGCGTCGTCGCGCAGGCCCAGCCACCCGCCGATGTTCACCAGGCTGTCCTTCTTGCCCGACATCGTGGCGCCGTCCGAGCACTTGCACATCTCGAGCAGGATCTCGGCCACCGTGCGGTCGCGGTTACCCGGCTCGCGCTGCTGGATGAACCAGGCGTTCTCCACGGCGCGCGTGGCATCGAGGATGACCTTGATGCCGTGCGCCTGGGCGAACTGGTACACGGCGCGCAGGTTCGCGAGGCTGATCGGCTGGCCGCCGGCCATGTTCACCGTCGCGGCGACGGAGAGGTACGGGACCTTGTCAGCGCCCACCTCGCGCACGAGGGCCTCGAGCTTGCCCAGGTCCACGTCGCCCTTGAACGGATGCAGCGAGCGCGGGTCGTGCGCCTCGGCGATAATGACGTCATGGAACGTGGCGCCCGCCAGCTCCTGGTGCGCACGCGTGGTGGTGAAGTACATGTTGCCGGCCACGTGGTCGCCCGGCTTGATCAGCACGCGCGACAGGATGTGCTCGGCGCCGCGCCCCTGGTGCGTGGGGATCACGTGCGGGTAGCCGTAGTGGTCGCGGACCGCGCGCTCCAGGTGGTAGAAGTTGCGCGATCCCGCGTACGCCTCGTCGCCCAGCATCATCCCCGCCCACTGGCGGTCGGACATCGCGCTGGTGCCGGAGTCGGTGAGCAGGTCGATGTAGACGTCCTCCGACCGCAGGAGGAAGGTGTTGTACCCGGCGTTGCGAATCGCGTATTCCCGCTCGCGGCGATCGGTCATGCGGATTGGCTCCACGACCTTGATCTTCCACGGTTCTGCCCAGCTGCGCTTGCTCATGTCCCGGTCTCCTGTAGGGGGCGCGCCATGTGACGCGGCGCGATGCGAGCGCAAGCTGTCCGGTATCGCGACCTGTCGCTGTCGGGCGGTGCCAGCAACCGCGTCGGGAACCCCCGGACATGGGGGTATATTGGTCTGCAGGACCCCTTGCTGGAGGAGTGGATGCAAATGAGGAATCTCGGGCCGCTGCGCGTGTCGGCGATCGGCCTTGGCTGCATGGGCATGAGCGAGTTCTACGGGCGCGGGGACGACGCGGAGTCCATCGCGACCATCCACCGGGCGCTGGACCTGGGCGTCACGCTGCTCGACACCGCGGACATGTACGGCCCGCACACCAACGAGCGGCTGGTGGGCCGCGCCATCCAGGGACGGCGTGACCAGGTCGTGCTGGCCACCAAGTTCGGCATCGTGCGCGACCCGCAGGATCCGTCGGTGCGCGGCGTGAGCGGCCGCCCCGAGTACGTGGCACGGGCGTGCGACGCGAGCCTGCAGCGGCTCGGCGTGGACCACATCGACCTGTACTACCAGCACCGCGTCGACCCCGAGACGCCGATCGAGGAGACCGTCGGCGCCATGCAGCGGCTGGTGGAGGCAGGCAAGGTGCGCTACCTCGGGCTCTCCGAGGCCGCGCCGGCGACGATTCGCCGCGCCCACGCGGTGCACCCGATCACGGCGCTGCAGACGGAATACAGCCTGTGGACGCGCGATCCCGAGGACGGTGTGCTCGCCACGTGCCGCGAGCTGGGCATCGGCTTCGTGGCCTACAGCCCCCTGGGCCGCGGGTTCCTCACGGGGCAGTTCAAGACTGAGGCGGACTTCGCGCCCGATGACTTCCGCCGCAACAACCCGCGCTTCCAGGGGGAGAACTTCCGGCGGAACCTGCAGCTCGTGCAGGCGGTGGAGGCGATGGCCGCCGCGAAGGGATGCACGCCGGCGCAGCTCGCCCTGGCCTGGGTGCTGGCGCAGGGGAACGACATCGTGCCGATTCCGGGCACCAAGCGCGTGCGCTACCTGGAGGACAACGTGGCCGCGGTGAACCTCACGCTGTCTGCGGCGGAGCTGGCGACCCTGGAGGCCGCATTCCCGAAGAACGCGGCGGCGGGCACGCGCTACCCCGCGGCAGGAATGGCGGCTGTCGGCCGCTGAGCCACGCGCGCGAACGCGCAACGGCCGGCCCGGCGCACGTGTTCTGGCGCAGGGCCGGCCGTTCTCGCATCGCGACGGTCAGCGGTCGTCCGCGGACGGGCCGTACATGCCCGGGATGGGCACGTCGAGCAGCCGCAGGTACACGCTGAGCTGCCCTCGATGGTGGATGATGTGGTTCATGGTGAACGAGCGGTACACCGCGATTCGCGGCATCGTGAAGATCACGTGGCCGCCGTTCCGCAGCGTCCACGGCGCCCCGAAGTCAGCGTCGCTCGCCTGCTCCAGCGCCGCGCGCGCTGCCTTCACCGACTCGTCGAACGCCTGCAGCATCTGCGCGGCATTCTCGAACTGCGCCTGCTTGTGGTTGGCGAAGTCGAGCTCGCCCGCGTGCATCGTCACGGGCACCCAACCGGGCAGCGTGGCGACGTGGATGGCGAGCTTGCCCAGGGTCATGGACTTGGCATGGGGCTGCCAGTCCGCCCTGGCTTCGGGAACGCGCGCGAGGATGGCGCGCGTGTTGGTCATTTCGTGGTCGAACTCGGGCAGCAAGCCCTGCGCAATGGACATCCGTGCCTCCTGGGTCCTGGGTGCGAACAACCGGTCCGACGCAGGAAGGTAGGGGGCGCCGCGGCGATTGGAAGTGCGGACGGCCGCCGCTCAGTGAACCAGGAGCGTGTCGCGCACGACGACCATCAGCACCTCGGGCGAAACGGGCTTGGCAATGAACCGCAGGTGCGCTGCGCTGGCGTCCGGCAGGTCGAGCTGGTCCTCAGGATACCCGGAGATCGCGACGACGCGCACCTTCGCATCGCGCTCGCGCAGCCGGCGGATGAGCTCGCCGCCGCTCATGCCGGGCATCCGCACGTCCGTGATCACGAGGTCGAGCGGCTGCGGCGCCGAGTCCCATGCCCGCAGCGCGTCCGCGCCATCGGCCGCCGTGGTGACCGCGAACCCGTTCCGTTCGAGGATCCGCGCCAGCGAGACGCGGACGCCTTCCTCGTCCTCGACGAGCAGGATGCGCTGGCCCGCACCGCCCGCGACTGCCTCGGGGTCCTGCACGGCGGGCTCCGGCGGTGGCGCGTCGGCAATCGGCAGCAGCACGACGACCGAAGTCCCCGCACCCGGCTCGGAATCAATGGACAGCGTGCCGCCAAGCTGGCGCGTGATCCCGAACACCGTGGAGAGGCCGAGCCCGGTGCCGCCCTCGCTCTTGGTCGTGAAGAAGGGATCCACGGCGCGCACGCGGGTCTCCGCGTCCATGCCGACGCCCGTGTCGCGCACCTCGACGCGCAGGAACGGGCGCGCCCCGGCGTTCACGTCCTCCGGGGGCGCGCACTCCACGACGGTCGTCACCACGGTGATCGTGCCGCCCTTGGGCATGGCGTCGGAGGCGTTGACGATCAGGTTGACCAGGATCTGGTCGAGCTGTCCGCGATCCACGAACACCATCGCGTCGCCGCCGTCCAGCTGGAGCACGAGCTCGACTTCCGGCCCGATCAGGCGCCGCATCATGCGCTCCGCGTCGCGGATCACGGCGTCCACCTCGACGAGCGTGGCTTCGGGCAGGCGGCGGCGGCTGAACGTCAGGAGCTGGCGCGTGAGGGCGGCGCCGCGCTGCACGGCCTTCCGGATCTCCTCGAGGTCCTGGCGCGACGGCGCGTTCTCGTCGGCGTCGCCGAGCAGGAGCTCCGTGTAATTGCCGATGACGTTGAGCAGGTTGTTGAAGTCGTGCGCAATGCCCCCGGCCAGGCGCCCGATGGCCTCGAGCTTCTGCGCCTGGTGGAGCTGCTGCTCCAGTCGCCGCTGCTCGGTCACGTCGAGGATCTGGCCGTGCAGCTCGCGGGCGTGCCCGGTGGGGTCGAAATACCCGCGCACCGTCTCGATGACCTGCACCACGGTGCCGTCCAGGCGGCGCAGGGGAAGCTCGACGTGCTCCAGCTTGCCATCGCGCTCGAGCTGGTGCAGCAGCTTGAGTCGATGCTCGGGGGAGACGTGCAGCACGTTCATGTCGGTGCGACGCGCATGCTCGATGTCCCTGAAGCCGAACAGCCTGAGGAACTGCGCGTTGCAGTGCAGCAGGGTGCCATCGGCGCGCGAGATGAAGTGCGCCGCCGCGCTGTCCTCGAACAGGTTGCGGAAGCGCAGCTCGCTCTCGCGCAGCGAACGCTCGGCTTCACGCCGGTCGGTGATGTCCAGGAAGACACCCTGCAGCGCGGTGGCGCGCCCACGGTCATCGAACAGGAAGCGGCCGCGATCGAGCACCCAGTGGACCCCGCCGTGCTTGTCCTGCATGCGGTACTCGAGCTCCAGCACCTCGCGGGCGCCGAGGGCGCGTGCGGTGGCCGCGATCACGCGGTCGCGATCGTCCGGGTGCACCACGGACAGCCGGCGATCCGGCCGTTGCAGCCACTCGTCGCGGCTGTAGCCGAGCATCGAGACACCCTCGCT
>DASZRI010000100.1:0-9858 GCA_035549215.1 Gemmatimonadaceae bacterium
CGCGCGTCGTAGCCGCGGCCGGGGCCCAGCTTGTCGAACGGCAGGTCGATGGCGGTCGCCAGGCGCGCGCTCGCCGTCTCCGTCAGCAGGCGCGCGCCGCGATGAAAGAGCGAGAACTGGCGCGCCGGCGTCCATTCGTCATAGGACGCGTTGTTCGCGATCCCCGTCTTGCCCTCGGCTGACATGTGCCAGCTCATGTCGAGCCCGAGCGCATTCGTCGCCGACGTGAGGATCGGATCGATGTTCGGTTCCACCGGGTCCATGTACGGCGGGATGAAGATCCGCCCCGCGCCGGAGCCCTGCTGGTGGATGTCGTTCACGATCTCCGGGTCCCACGGCGCGTACAGCGAGTCGATCACGTAGCGCGTCTCGACCTGGGTGAACGCGTACCAGTCGCGGTTGTTGTCGTGGCCCGTGTAGTAGTGGTAGATCACCGGCGGCGCGCTGCCCTCCGCGGGCGTGCCCAGCGTCGCGCGGTACCAGTCGCCGACGATGTCCACGCCGTCCGGGTTCAGGGACGGCACCAGGATGATGATCGTGTTGGCCAGGATCTCGCGTGCCTCGGGCGTGTCGCCGCGCACGAGGCGGTCGCCGATCACGAACGGCGTGAGGAACCCGCCGACTTCCGTCGAGTGGATGCTCGACGTCACCATCACGATGTTCCGGCCCTCGCGCAGGAGCTGCTCGCGCTCGCCCGGCTTCTGGAGGCGCGGGTCCATGAGCTTGCGCTGGATCGCGCGATAGCGATCGAGGTGCGCAAGGTTGGCCGAGTCCGAGATGAACACGGCCAGGAAGGGGCGGCCGAGCGTCGTCTTGCCGAGCACGTGCACCTGCACGCGCGGGCTGGCCTTGCCGACGGCCATCCAGTAATCGGTGACCTGCTTCCACGTCGGGAGCTTGCGGTCGGTGCCGGGCGCCCAGCCAAGGATGGACTCGGGCGTCGGGACTGAAGGGCGCTGCGCGGTCGCAGCGGCCGGCAGCAGGAGCAGGGCGGCAAGGCCCAGCGAGGAAAGGCGTGCCATGAACCGGAGGGCAGGAAGGTGACTCGCGACGAACATGCTGTCGGGTCGCGAAGTTGCCCCCCGGTACCGGCAGCGTCAAGCAGGCATCACGCGCCCGCGAGCATCCGGAGCGCGGTGCGCATCGCACCGCGCGCAGGGACCACCTCTCCCGCGTTCACGACGGCGCCGGGCACCGCGGACTTGAGGCGGTGCTCGAGCCGCTTGCGCAGGGACGAGCCGCGGCGCAGCACGCCGCCGGAGACGGCAACCGGGACGGCGGCCCGCTCGTCAGCGACGAGCTGCCGCGCGAGCGAGCGCACGTGCAGCGCCAGATCCTCCACCGCCATGCTGAGCAGCGAGTTCGCGCGCAGGTCGCCGGTGTCGGCCGCCGTCATCACGACCGGCGCCAGCGCCGCGAACGCGGCCGGCGTCGCCGACGCCGCCCAGTCGATCAGGTCGGTCGTCTCGTTCACCTGCGTGGCCGTCAGGATGGCGCCGGTGAGCGCCGTCTCTGGCTCGCGCCCGTCCGCCGCGGCAGCCACGATGGACAGCGCGCGCCGGCCGATCCTGGCGCCGCTCCCCTCGTCGCCGAACACCGGGCCCCAGCCGCCGCACCGCGCGTGCGTGCCCGCGGGCGCGCGCCCGAACGCCACCGATCCCGTGCCGGCAATGAGCAGCACGCCGGCGCCGTCGCCGAACGCGTCGTCCAGCGCTACGGTGTAGTCGGGGCTCACGACCAGCTCGTCAGCCAGCGCACGCTCGGCCAGCGCCTGCTCGAGCTCCTGGCGCATGTGCTCACGCCCGACGCCGGCCACGCCGACGCAGAGCGCGCGCGGCTTCTCCTCACCCATGCCTGCTGCCGCAAGCGCGTCGCGCACCACGGCCGCGATCGCGTCTGCGCTCGCCGCCACGTGGCCCGGGCGCACGGCACTCGCCGGGCCCTGGACTTCCGCCAGTTGCTGGCCCTGGTCGTCCGCGACCAGCGCCGTCGTCTTCGTGCCGCCGCCGTCAATGCCGATTACGAGTGCCGTCATGTCATGCGTCGTCCCGGCGCGCCGCGGAGGGCACGCGCGAGGACAGGGTTCCGGTGATGAGGGTGATGAGGGTGCCGATCAGCACGTACCACGGCCAGGCGATGGCGCCCAGCGGGCCGAGCGTTCCGGCGAGCGAAGGATAGGCGGTCGCGAGCGGTTTTGCGAACACCACGAACGTCATGGCCAGGATGCCCACCGACATGCCCAGGATCGCGTCGCGCTGGCGCGCGGCGGGCACGAACAGGGCGAGGAAGAACCCGCCCAGCAGCCCGCCGTAGGTGAACGACGCGATCGACAGCGCGATGACGACGACCGGCGTGCCCTGCTCGCGGAACATCAGCGCGCCCACCGTGAGGACGACGCCCCAGAAGAGCGCGAACAGCTTGCCGACGCGCAGCGTGCGCGGGTCGTCGGCCGCGCGCCCCGTGATCGGCAGGTAGATGTCGTGCGTGGCCGCCGCCGCCAGCGAATTGATCGCGCCCGAGTGCGTGCTCATCGTCGCGGCGATGATCGCGGCCACCACCAGCCCGAGCAGCCCCGGTGGCATCCGCTCGATGATGAACGTCGGGAAGACGTTGTCGGGCGTGCTGAACGGCCGCCCGCCGAAGTAGCTCCACAGCCCGACGCCGATCACGAGGAAGAGCGCCATCTGCGCGAACACGGCGATGCCGCTGCCGATGATCGCCCGCTGCGCATCGCGCAGCGAGCGCGCCGACAGCAGCCGCTGCACGATGAGCTGGTCCGCCCCGTGCGACGCCATCGAGAGGAACGCGCCGCCCAGGATGCCCGCGAAGACGGTGTGCGGCCGGTCGAGCCCCGTGTAGAAATCGATCGCGTGCAGCTTGCCCGCCGCGCGCGCGTGGTCGAGGATCGCGGACCAGCCGCCCGGCGCCGCCCGGCCGAGCAGCACGATCGCCGCGCACCCGCCCAGCAGGTAGATCCCCGCCTGGATGAGCTCCGTCCAGACGACGGCGCGCATGCCGCCCTTGTACGTGTACACGATGGTGAGCACGCCCAGGATCAGGATCGCCGTCGGCATGACCCACCGCGCGGGCACCGCACCGCCGATGATCAGCGCAACCGGGATCGCGGTGGCGAATACGCGCACCGAGTCCGCCATTGCGCGCGTGGCCATGAAGACGATGGACGTGAAGCGGCGCGTGGCCAGCCCGAACCGCTGCTCGAGCAGTGCGTACGCCGTGACCAGCCGCCCCTCGTAGTACCGCGGGATGAGCGTGTAGGCGAGCACCACGCGTCCCACGACGTAGCCGCCCACGACCTGCAGGAAGCCGAGGTTCCCCACGTACGCCAGCCCGGGAATGCTGATGAACGTGAGCGCGCTCGTCTCGCTCGCGACGACGGAGAACATCACCGCCCACCACGGAATCGAGCGCCCGGCGATGAAGTAGTCGGTGGCGTCCTTCTGGCGGCGTCCGAGCCAGACGCCGAACGCGGTCGTGCCCGCCAGGTAGGCCACGAGCACCAGTCCGTCGAGGAGGGAGAAGCCGGTCATGGGCGCCGGGTTCGGGTGGGAGGGAACCGGCAGGAGGCCGCGCGACGCCGCCGCGGCCTCCCCGCAAGAGAAAGCCCGCGACTACGGGTGTGGTCGCGGGCCGTGAGGCCGGCGCGGGCTGCGCTGGGCAGGCCGCGCCGTCTCGGTCATCCGGTGGTCAGGCCGTGAACGAGCTGCCGCAGCCGCAGCCGCCGGTGGCATTCGGGTTCTTGAACGTGAACCCGGACCCCTGCATGGACGACACGTAGTCGATCGTCACGCCGTTGATGTACTGCGCGGAGAACGGATCGACGAACACGCGCCACCCGCCCTGGTCCACGACGAAATCGTCCTCGGCCGGGGCGTCCTCGATCAGCAGGCCGTACTTGAACCCGCTGCAGCCGCCCGGCTGCACGCTCACGCGCAGGCCGCCGGCCGACGGGTCCACCCCCTCCTGCTCCATGAACTTCTTGACTTCAGTGCTGGCGACCTCGGTCACCGTCACCATCACGTCGGGCTGCTGCGCTGTGCTCATGCCATCCTCCGAATCAGGCGGCGGCCCCCTTGGCCGCCCATGCTTCCACGTCGAAATGTAGGGTTGGCGCTCCGGGGCTTCAAGAGTGGCCGTGGCTGCCCGCGACCGCCGGAACGGGCATCGGCACGCCGCGCCCGCGCAGCAGCACGGTCATCACGGCGTCCGCAAACTGGATCCGCACATGGCCGATCTTCGTGTTGGCGCGCGTCGGGTCCACGCGGTTCGTGAGCAGGATCAGGTACACGTCGTTGGCCGGGTCCATCCAGATGCTCGTGCCCGTGAACCCGGTGTGCCCGAACGCACTGCGCGAGAGCAGGTGGCCCGCCGAGTTCGTGCCGTTCGGCTTTTCCCAGCCCAGCGCCCGGTTGGAGAGCGCCGAATCCTGCAGCGTCGTGAACGCGATGACCGTCTGCGGCCGGAAGACCCGCACCTTCCCGAGTGCGCCGCCGTCGAGGTACATCTGCGCGAACCGCGCCAGGTCGTGCCCGCTGCTGAAGATGCCCGCGTGCGCCGAGATGCCGCCCAGGTAGTAGGCGCGCTCGTCGTGCACCTTGCCGCGCAGCTTGCCGCCGCGCAGCGGGTCCACTTCGGTCGGCGCGATGCGCGGGATCAGCGACGCCGGCGGGTTGTACATCGTCTCGTGCATGCCCAGCGGGCCGAATACGTGGTGCGCCAGGTAACGGTCCAGCCGTTCGCCCGACACGCGCTCCACGAGCTTGCCGGCGATGTACGCGCCGATGTCGCTGTACACGAAGCGCGCACCGGGCGTGGTGTCCAGCGGCTCGGCGAACATCAGTTTCGCCATGCTGTCGGCGTTGGTCGTGATCTTGTCGTAGGCGCGGAAGGCGGGCAGTCCGGACGTGTGCGTCAGCAGGTTCCGGACGGTGACGCGCTCCTTGCCGGGGCCGGTCCAGTCGGGCAGGTACACCTGCACCGGGTCGTCGAGCTTCACCTTCCCCTGGTCGACGAGCTGCATCATCGCGGACGTCATGCCCGTCACCTTGGACAGCGACGCGAGGTCCCACATCGTGTGCGCGTCGGGGCGCGGCGAGGGATCCCAGTCCAGGTGCCCGGCGCCGTACTCCGCGATCACCCCGGTGTGGTCGCCGACCACCGCGTAGGCACCGGGAAATGCGCTGTCCGCAACCGCGGCGTCGAGGACGGTGCGCATGGTGTCGCGGATCGCGCGCGCCAGGGCGGTGTGGGGCCGGGGGGACGCGGGTTGCTGGGCGTGCGCTGCGGCGGCGGCGCACAGAGTGGCGGCGGCCAGTGTCCGCCGGAGTCGAGCGGGTTGCATGGGGGTACATTAGCGCCTGTTGCGGGGCCCCGGAATCCGGCGGCGCGGTTGCTGGAAGTCGCTGGCCGGGATACCTTTATGGGCCGGGGGAATCCTCCGGCCTTTTGCTTTCCGCCCCCGCCAGCGCACGCGGCGGCCGGCATCCGCCGAGCGTTTCCTTCCGCATGAAGATTCTGCCGGATTGGCTGAAAAACGGGTACCTGCGCCTCATCGATCCAGTCGCTGACTGGCTCGTTCGGCGAAACGTCCATCCCAATACGATCACGGCCATCGGCACCCTGTGCACGGTGCTGGGCGGGGTCATCTACGGGACAGGTCACATCCGCACCGGCGGCCTCTTTCTCGGCGTCACGGCGCTGTTCGACGTGCTCGACGGTACCGTGGCCCGGCGCTCGAACCGCAGCTCCACCTTCGGCGCGTTCCTGGACTCGTCGCTGGACCGGCTGGCCGACGGCTTCGTGCTCGGCGGGCTCGCGGTGTTCTACGCGCTGAACCAGACGCACCACAGCCGCGCCAGCGTGCCCATGATGGTGGTGTGCCTGCTCGGGCTGATCGGCGCGTATCTTACGTCGTACACCCGGGCGCGCGCGGAGGCGCTGGGCATCGACGCGAAGGTGGGCATGCTGCAGCGCCCGGAGCGGGTCGTGCTGCTGTCGGCTCCGCAGGGCCTCTTCGGGCTGGCGCTCAACGGGTGGGTGCTGGCGATCATCATCGTGATCCTGACCGTGACGGCCTGGATCACGGTCTATCAGCGGGTGGCATTCGTCTACCGGGCCACCACGCAAACGGACGCGACCATCCCGTCGGTGACGGAGCAGCGTTGGCTGCGCCGGCGCGGGGGCAAGGCGCGTTCACTGCTGAAAGGAGATTAACGTCGTGCAGGGTTCGTCTTCTGAAACGCGTACGGCGCCGCGTCCCGCCACCGGGAAGCTCGGCGTGCTCACTCCCGGCCTCGGGGCCGTGGCCACCACGTTCATGGCCGGCGTGGAGAGCATCCGCCGCGGCTACACCAAGCCCATCGGCTCGCTGACGCAGATGGCGACCATCCGGCTGGGCAAGCGCACCGAGAACCGGTCGCCGCTCATCAAGGACTTCGTCCCGCTGGCCGACCTGAACGACCTCGTGTTCGGCGCATGGGACCCGATCCCCGATGATGCCTACACCGCGGCCCGCAAGGCGGGCGTGCTCGAGGACAAGGACCTGGAGCCCGTCGCCGACTTCCTCAAGGCCATCAAGCCGATGCCGGCGGTGTTCGACAACCACTACGTGACGCGCATCAACGGCGACAACGTCAAGAAGGGCAAGACCAAGCGCGACCTGGCCGAGCAGCTCCGCCAGGACATCCGCGACTTCAAGGCGAAGCACAACTGCGATCGCGTCGTGATCGTGTGGTGCGCCTCCACGGAGATCTTCATCAAGCCGGGGCCGCAGCACGCCACGATCGAGCAGTTCGAGAAGGCGATGGAGCGCAACGACGAGGCGATCTCGCCGGCGATGCTGTACGCGTGGGCCGCGATCATGGAGGGCGTGCCGTACGCGAATGGCGCGCCGAACCTGGCCGTGGACACGCCGGCGCTGCAGCAGCTCGCGATGGAGCGCGGCGTGCCGATCTCCGGCAAGGACTTCAAGACGGGCCAGACCTGGATGAAGACGGTCATCGCGCCGGGCCTGAAGGCGCGCATGCTCGGCCTCGCCGGCTGGTACTCGACCAACATCCTCGGCAACCGCGATGGCGAGGTGCTCGACGACCCGGCGTCGTTCAAGACGAAGGAGGAGTCGAAGCTCAGCGTGCTGCACACGATCCTGCAGCCGGAGAAGTACCCGGACCTGTACAAGGACTTCTCGCACGTCGTGCGCATCAACTACTACCCGCCGCGCGGCGACAACAAGGAAGGCTGGGACAACATCGACATCGTCGGGTGGATGGGCTACCCGATGCAGATCAAGGTCAACTTCCTCTGCCGCGACTCGATCCTGGCCGCGCCGATCGTGCTCGACCTGGCGCTGTTCTCCGACTTCGCGCACCGCGCGGGGATGAAGGGCATCCAGGAATGGCTCAGCTTCTACTACAAGTCGCCGATGGCGGCGCCGGGGCTGCAGCCGGAGCACGACCTGTTCATCCAGCAGACCAAGCTGAAGAACACGCTGCGCCACCTGATGGGCGAGGAGCAGATCACGCACCTCGGCCTGGAGTACTATCAGGCATGACGCAGGTGGGGCGCGGGCTCGTCGTCGCCCTCGCGGTCGCGGCGGTCGCGGCTCTTGCCGCGTGCGCCCGGCCCTCGGGCCCGCCCGCGCTCCACCTGCTCAGCAAGTCGTACGACTTCTACATTACGCCGTCGGATGCCCCGCCGCATGCGCGCGAGGACATCCTGTACAAGGTCACCGTGCTCGATCACAAGACGCAGGAGCCGATCGAGAATGGCGAGGGGCAGATCTTCGCCAACACGCGCGACGGCGCGCGCACGTGGGACGGCTTTGCCAATGGCAAGGAAGTGGGCGCCTACTACGGCAAGCTGAACTTCGTGACCGCGGACCTCTGGGCCATGGCCATCCGCTTCCGCCGCGACTCGCTGCACCCGCTCGAGCGCGTGGACTGGATGCAGGATGTCCTCAACGAACGCCCCGACTCGATTCCCTGATGCGACACTTCTACCGCAGCCACCTCGTTCCCGCGGACGTGCTCATCGCCGCGGATCGCTACTTCCCGGCGCTCGGCCTCACCCCGGCCGCCACGGCATCGCGCATGCGCACCTTCCTCGGCCCGCTGGGCAACATGCGCCTCACGGTGAAGGCCGAAGGCGGGCACTACACGTTCGTCGAGGTCGAGACCGACCAGATGGGCGAGTCCCGCCTGGACCGCAACGTGAAGAAGTTCTTCCTCACGCTGCACCGCACCGAAGACCCGCGCCACCAGCTGGAAGCGTCGTACTGATGCCCGGCGCGGCACGACGAGCGGCGGGCAGCGGCCGGTCCGCGCCCGCCGGCCCCGCGGCGTCCCTCACGCCCGCCCAGCGCCTGGAGCTGTACTACTGGATGCGCCTCACCCGTACGCTCGAGGAGCGGCTGGTGGCGCTCTACCGACAGACCAAGGTCGTGGGCGGCCTGTTCCGCTCGCTCGGCCAGGAGGCCGACGCCGTGGGCAGCGCCTTTGCGCTCGAGCGGCGCGACATCCTCTCGCCGCTCATCCGCAACCTGGGCTCCATGCTCGTGAAGGGCGCCACGCCGGTGGAGATCCTGCGCCAGTACATGGCGAAGGGCGATTCGCCCACCCGCGGGCGCGAGCTCAACATCCACTTCGGCGACACCGGGCGCGGCTTCATCGGCCAGATCTCCCCGCTGGGCGACATGGTGCCGGTCATGGCCGGCGTGACGCTGACCTTCCGGATGCGGGGCGAGGATCGCGTCGGCCTGGTGTACGTCGGCGATGGCGCAACGTCCACCGGCGCCTTCCACGAGGGGATCAACTTCGCCGCCGTGCAGCGGTGTCCGCTCGTGGTCATCGTCGAAAGCAACGGCTATGCGTACTCCACGCCCACGCACAGGCAGACGGCGGCGCGCCAGATGGTGGACAAGGCCATCGGCTACGGCGTGCACGGCGAGCAGGCGGACGGCAACGATGTCCTGGCCGTGTACGACGTGACGAAGCGCGCGGTGGACCGCGCGCGTCGCGGCGAGGGCGTCTCCCTCATCGAGCTCATCACCTATCGCCGCAAGGGACACGCGGAGCACGACAACCAGTCGTACGTGCCCGCGGGCGAGATCGAGCGGTGGGCGCGCGAGAACGACCCGGTGGATCGCTACATCGCGCGGCTCACCGGCGAGTTCGGCGTGGCAAGGGGGGAACTGGAGGCGATCGACGAGCGCGTGCGCCGCGAGGTGGACGAGGCGACCGATGTCGCCGAGCAGTCGCCCGCGCCGGAAGCGCTCGATGCGCTCGTCGGCGTGTACGCGGATCCGCCCGTGGCCGGGACGCTCTGGTTCCGCGAGGGGAAGGGAAGCGCGGTGGAGGCGCACGAGCGCCCCGAGGGGTGGGGCACGTACGACGCGGGGAAGCCGTCATGACCGCGATCACGTACCTCGACGCCATCCGCGAGGCGCTCGTCGAGGAGATGGAGCGCGATCCTGACGTGATCGTGCTCGGCGAGGACGTCGGCGTGCACGGCGGCGTCTTCCGGGCGACCGATGGCCTCCAGGCCCGCTTCGGCGTTGAGCGCGTGATCGACACGCCGCTGGCCGAACTTGGCATTGCCGGCATCGCGATCGGGGCGGCGCTCAACGGCCTGCGCCCCGTCGCCGAGATCCAGTTCGCTGACTACATCCACCCGGCGTACGACCAGATCGTCAACGAGGCGGCCAAGATCCGCTACCGCTCGAACGGCGTCTACACCTGCCCGCTGGTGGTGCGCGCGCCGTTCGGGGCTGGCGTCCACGGCGGCCTGTATCACTCGCAGAGCGTCGAAGCGCTGTTCTTCCACGTGCCGGGCCTGAAGATCGTG